>CAZCUL010000488.1:0-2953 GCA_964501475.1 uncultured Verrucomicrobiota bacterium
AAGCAGATGATGTCGAACTGGTAGTTGTTCCGATTGAAGCCGGCCGCATCCGCCGCACTCCGGGCCGCCGACCGAAGCTGCGCATAGTAATTGTTCGTGCCGTAATAAGCCGCCGTGTTCGGCATCCGAAATACCGGCGTCACTTCCGAGCGCACCGAAGGGTCTTCATCGGCGAGCCGGAAAAGAGTTTTACCGTATGAGCCATCGCGAAAGTAATTATGGAGATTTGTGATCAGGTTCCGGCCCGCGCTTTCACTCAGCGGCTCGCCGGCCAGATCGGAAAAATCGACCCGAATCAGCAGCAACCTCTTCTGGCCTTCCGTGTAGGCGGACGGCATCACCAGGTCCCCGCCTTCACCGGCCGCTCCGCCGCCTTCGGCCGCCACAATCAAATTGTTCAAATCATCCGCATGAATCTCCCCGCAGAGAACGACAAATTCCTCCGCCAGCTCGACAAAGGTTTCGTCGTTGTTGGCGGTCGAAGGCTGCCCTGAAACGGCGCAAATCGCCTCCGTCCCCGGCAGATTCAAATCTGCGGCTTCCTCCGGTTCGAGGATGCGAATCGGACTTTCACTCACGGCCATCAAGTCGCCCGCCGGCGTGTCGTCGAGGGCGATGCCAGTCAGCGCCACCTCCCTCCGGGTCGGTTCGCCCAGGCGGCGCCCGTAAACGAAGGCCTGATATTCGTTGCCCTGGACCGTGGCAACCCGGAAGACCGGCTGAACTTCCCCTTCCTTGCCCGGTTCCGGCAAAGCGGCCAGGACATCCAAATCGCCCCTGCCGCTGACCCGCTCTTCCAGCCGCTCTGCGACAGTCTGCGGCAATTTCCGCCTGACACTATAAGGCACCGCCAACTCCAGCGCTCGCTTCGGATCGGCCTGAATGAGGTCCTCGAGTTCCACCCGGCGCCGTTCCGCCAGCCGCACGCCCTCCGCTTCCAGTCCGGCTTTGTCCTCCGCTTCCAGATAGCGCCGGGTCCAGCCGGCAAAGTTTGCAAAGGCGGGCTCCGGCATCGGCTGGTTCAGCCATGCCTCCTGTCCCGGCGAAACAACCGCCCGCCCGGGTGCGTTTGTCGCGGACGCTTTTTCAACCGGGGATGATTCGATGGCGTTCCCGGCGGCGCTGTCCGCGGCCTTGCCGCCCTCTGCGCCCTGAGCGCGGGGCGGTTCAGAGTACGCCCTGAAAAAGGGATTTTGCGGCCTCCTTTCAGCAAAATTGAAAGCCAGCCACGCACCAAGGAGCAGGAACAACAGCCCCCACTTCCATCCAGCCCGGAGACATTTCATAAAAGTATTGTGGGACGCATTTTAGATAATCGATTCGGACTACGGCGGCAAGCTAAACTTCCACCGGGCAATTCTCATTTGCGGAGCGCGTTAAAACGCCGGGCTATTGTCGGTCGTCCCGCAGGGACCTTTGAAAATAGCCCACCGTTTCAACGGTGGGAAAAATGCGAGAAGAATCAAGTGAGTCCCGTAAGGACGAAAGAAAAACGCAGCAGCCGGGAGCACGCTCACGCGGGAGAATCCATCAGGCCCCTTTCGAGTTCCTATTCCGCTGCGGCTGAGCACAGCCGTATAGCTCCGGGTTAAAATGCGGGTTGCTGACTTCCGCCGCTCTTTCGCGCGCGGAGAGGGAGCGAGAGTGCCGTATCAGAGATGCGCTCCCAAATGACGCCTCAGTGGAAGACACTTTAGTGGCAGGCTCGATTGGCTCCCTTCTTCTCCCTCGATTCCCGCGCCTCATCGATGCGGCTCGTGGATGGGTCCAATGTAATCCGTGGCCACAACCACGTGATCAAACCACACTTTGATTTTGTGGCCCGCCGCCTTCTGCGTATAGATGTAGAGCCAGACGCAATTTACGTTCAGTTCCGGCGCCGTTCGCCACCGGAAACCTTCAAATGGAGCGCCCCCTTCCGGAACGGTGAAATGTTCCGGCCCGCCTTTCTCGTGATTCCAGCGAACGCCGGGCCCGCCTTTGCCGGGCGTGAATTTGTCGTAGGTCCATAGGCCTTTGGGAAATCCTTTGCCGAGATGACTGACAAGCTTGCCATCGATCCAGAGGGCCTGCTCGCCATCGGTATCATCCGGGTTGTTCATCCGGATCATTTGCTCGATGCAAATCCATCTGCCTTTTTCGACTTTGAGGCCGGGATCGCGAATGAAGCTGTTGCCCCAGGTCTGTCCGCGCGGGGGACTGCCGCGCATTTCGCACCAATAAGTGTAGTAGTCCCACACCCAGCGTTGCCCAAACGGTTCGATGCCGGACCAGAATGATTTCGCGCCATCGGTAGGCTGGCCAGCTTTCACCGAGGGCCAGGGCGTCGCCGGATTATTCCCCCCGAGGCAGGTGCCAAAATGGTGAATCTCGCCGCAGTCCGAAGCGAACTTCACGTAATACCGCGCAAAGACCCGCTCGTAACCCCATCCCCTATCCCCGTTCTTGAGACGCCGGTAAAGTTGGGGACCCGAACCTCGCTCCCGTTCCATGATGAGCGACTGTTTCCCTGCGCTGTTGGCGGGAACGTCATCGGAGAAGGACATGCCGGCCCGCTCACTGATGCTTTCCCACTGTTGCCAGAGCGATTCGAGCGAATCCTCCTCGAAATCCTCGACAAAGATGACGCGAGAATCACGCTCGATGCCGGCGTCTCCCGGATAACGCGAGGCAATTCCGTTTGTGGGTAAAGGTTCCGGTGCGGCTGCTTCGGATCGTGTTTGAGCCCGGCTCACAAAAGGCAGCGCCCCGCACAGCAGGACTGTCGCGACTTGGAGATTCCGCTTCATATTTCAATTCGTTCTCGTTCGCTCTCGTCGTCTTCGTCCACTTCCTTTTGATTTGATTACGCTGAACCAGGCGGCTTTGTAAAGAGTCGAAGTGCTTTGGCAGAGCGCGGCCGCACCGCCTGCTGAATCTCCGCATCGCATGGAGTCCCGGCTTCAGCCGGTGG
>CAZCUL010000489.1:0-9309 GCA_964501475.1 uncultured Verrucomicrobiota bacterium
GAGCAATTGGGTGAACATTGCCACAAGGCAGTTTGATGCGTCCGGCCATTTCTCGTTCACCAACGCGATCGTTCCTGGAATTCCGCAACGCTTTTTCCGTCTGCGCATACCCTGAAACCGAGATTGGAACAGCAGTAGGCAAAAACGCTGAAAGATCCCTCGGTTCCAAACGAACGCAGGTATGGATGAATGCCAAAACGCTGAGGCCGCAGAATACGCTCCAGGTCCTTAAATATTGGATTCTTTTCGCCCTCCTCTGCGGGGGCACTGTCGCGGAGTATGCCCAAAACAAGCCAGGGACTGTTCAAGGAGCGGTAACCGATAGGATGACCCTATGAAACCAATACCTGGAGCGCCTGCTTCTACGGCCGTTTTATCCGGCTGGCTCGGCCCGGTGTGCCTCTTGACCCTGTTGGCTGCCGTTTTCGCCCAGGCTGCGGAGAATCGCTGGTCCAACTCCCGAGGCGGCGGCAAATGGGAGAACGGAGCGAATTGGTCCCTGGGTGTCGCGCCCAACATCAACCACGACGTGCTCATCGCCCTGGGAATTTCGGCGCCGGCCGTGACCGTGACCATCGATGGCACCACTGCCGCGCTACTGAACAACATGGTCATATCCAGCCTGCGGGTCGGGAGATCGGGAGGCTTCTCTGTCGCAAGCGATGCTTTGAACCTGTTCAATGCCGGCCTCACCACGCCTCTGACCGTTCTCAGTTCCACCGTGATATCGAATAAGGGAATCGTGACGATCACCGGCTCGATTCTGGACGTCGAGGGGGCATTTACAGTGAACGGCAGTGTGGGGCTGAACTCAGGCTCGATTCTAAATGCCAACGACGGTTTAGCGCTGCACGGTGGCGGCGTGACGCTCAACTCCAACTCTGTTCTCAACGTCAAAGGGAACAACTTTCCTGCGTACGATTTCATGGTGGAGGGCAGCATGACGCTGAACGGCGGTTCGCTGAACTTCTCCAACTTCATCGCTTCGGGAATGGCCATCGGCAATCTCGGGCGAGGAACGTTGAACATCTTCGGCGGCGAATTGCGCACTGCAGGGGGTACGTTTCTGCACGTAGGCGCTGAGGCGGGCTCGGTTGGCACGCTCACAATTGCAGGCGGAATAGCCAGACTGGAAGGCGAGAATGCTAGCAGAGTCGGTGTTAATGCGGGTTCGACCGGTTCCGTGTTGGTGGCTGGCGGCGAATTGATCACGAGGGATACCGGCATTGGCGGACATGGCGTCGGACAGTTGACGGTGTCCAACGGAATTTGGCGGGCGAATCCTCCCAACAGCGTGGGGGTCGGTTCAAACGGAACAGTGACCCTGGCCGGTGGCACGAGCGTTTTCTCCGGAATGTTGAGTGTTGACGGATCGTTGCTCATCACCGGTGGCACACTGCTCACCACTAACAGCTCGGTTGGGGTGAGAGGCGTTGCGGTCATCTCAAATGGCGTGTGGCGGGCCATGGACGTCGGCGTGGGTTCCGCCTTTGAACCATCGCGGATAAGCCAGATCGCGTTTGCCAGCGGGTCCACGACGATTTCGTCCAGCCTGCGGATCGGTGACTGTGGTCTTATAAATTCGATGGGTCTTGTGACAGTCTCTGGCGGCGAGTTGATCGTGACCAACGCCCTGACCAACGCCACCCTGCAGGTTCTGAACGGCACCTTCCGGCTCGAGGGCGGCACGGTCATCGTGGACAAGATTGATTTGACGAGTCCGTGCGCGCGCTTTGAACGCAGCGGCGGCACGCTGATCTATCGCACCGCCATATTGGATCCAATGCGCGATGACGATGGCGATGGCGCGCCCAACGGCCTCGAACAAAGCAATGGCTTCGATCCGCTCGATCCAGATGATAAACGGGACACGGACGGCGACGGCGTACCTGACGCGGAGGAACTGCTGGCCGGCACTGATCACCGCAACAGCAATTCCGTGGTCAAGATCATCTTAATCCTTCCTCAAGGCGAAGACGTTCGCCTGCGATGGAAGACAGTCGCCGGCAAGACAAACATCATTCAAGCGGCTGAAAGCCTTGGCGCCAGCAGCAGTTTTGCGGATCTCGCCACCATTGTCATTCCGGGAACAGGCGACCGGACCAACACGTTCATCGAACCCGAGGGCGCAATCAAAGGCCCGTCCCGGGTTTATCGGGTGAAAGTGATTCCCTGAGCCACGCACAACTAACCGATGAAAACTCCCATATCCACCCGATGGTTCGCCGCCGGTCTCCTCTTGCACCTGGCGATTCCTGCTTTCGATGCCCGTGCTGCGCAGCAGGCCCTCAAAGCTTCCAACACCGGGAACGTTGACTCTTTCGGCTCGTCCGTAACGGTGGACGGCGACACGATGGTGATCGGCGCAACCGGGGAGGACAGCAACGTCACCGGCCTGAATGGCAACCAGGGCAACAACAGCACCTCGCAGTCCGGCGGCGGCCTACGTCTTCGTGCGCAATGGGACGAACTGGAAGCAGCACGCGTATCTCAAAGCGTCGGCCGGCGGATTGAACCTGCCGTTCTCCGGTGGGTGGGACAATAAAAACTCGTGTCCCCAAACGAGCTTGAAAGATCGCTCCTTCGACAACGAATGCAGCATATGGATGCACCTCAAAAAATGTTTATGTTAATGCGTTCAGCCTCTTGCCGCCAACAAGTCAAATCTGTCGTTAAGGGTCACCTACTTCGACGTACCGGCCGGTGGGCCGTTCCGGATCGATGCTGCCAACCCAGGGAATTGCGGCTTCTAGTCCTGCACATAACAGCGCCGGCGCCGTTCGCGTTCACCAAGGCGGTCGGACTATGCAAGCGGACCAGGGGACGCCCGTGCGGTGTGGTTCACCAAAGACCAGCGGAGCCAATATTGACGCGCTTTGAAGCCAAAAGCAAAAGCCAGCCCGCCAACCAGTGAAACATTTTATGAAAGCCACTCGATCACGGATGCGCCTCCAGCGCCGTCGCCAGTCTGCGAACCGCAGCGCCGATGCTTGCTTGCGCCGCAATCATTGGCGCGACGTTGTTATCCGCAGCAGTTGCGGCTGCCGAACCGGAGATTTACGTCGTGCCGAACGTTGTTGATCAGTTCAACAAGCTGGCCCTGCGGCCCGAAGCTCTCGGGTTCTCGCTGGGTGATTCGCCGGAACCGAGCCTGTGCCGCCATTATCAGGGCCTGGCCCGCAAGCACGGGCCGGGAACCCCCTATTTGTTCATCACTCGGAGTGGCAATGACCCGGGGACACTTGCGTTCTGCCACCCGTCCGATCCGGACGACGGTCCGGGAAACCTGCTGGTTGTGCGGATGGGATCCCGAGAATACGACGGGCGAACGTTTGCGTTCCAACCGGCTGCTGCGCGATTCGGATATTGATGGATTTTTGCCAACGCCTCCAGATTCGAGGGACGCGGTCGTGACTTGGTTCAGCTTCGATGGCCAAAATGGTTGGCCCGCCTACATGCATCCTGGCGGTGTGCAGTTGGTGGGCGACGTGCTCGTCGTTCCTATGGACAAGAAAATAGTCGGGAGCGATCCCGATTTTCTCGTGTTGTTCATTGACGTTTCCAATCCGGAGGTTCCGCGACCCATGAGCCGGTTCGCGCCAGCGAATTCGAATGGATCGCCATTGAACACCACCGTGGTGGGTTTGACTCCCGTCGCGAACCCGAACGGTCCCGGTGTCCGCTACTTGATGATCGCCGCGGGCGGAGACAATTCCGTGGTGACGTTTTGGCGCTCGCTTCCGACAGCTCAGGACGGGAGCACGGACCTCAAGAGCGTTGACCTGGACTGGGAGCGAGTCGGCGGCTTTACGGAGCGAAGCATTGAAATCTGCATGGGCGGTTTCTTCACCTCTGATGGTCTCTTCATCGCTCCGAATGACTGGCCCACGAGTGCGCAAGATCCGTATCAAACGCTCAACTTTGTGCGCGAGGAGAGCGGCGATCTCTATCTGATCGGCGCGAACAATGAACTCCTGTCCGACCGGGATTTGCTGGACTTGTACCGGGTCAACGTCAACGCGTTTGGCGTTCCCGACCCGGACTGTCCGCTCACAATCATCGCGAACAAGCACGTCACGTCGAAGCCGATAATGGGCGGAGGCGACTCGGCAAATTTCGCGGCGGCCTCTGGCGTCTATGTCAGCCCTTCCGGCGAACTGATTGTCTATGGCGCGGAATACGAGAATGACGGTCCAAGGTCCGTGAATCCGGATGGCACGTTCGGTCGCCAAACCGTGCGGTTTGGTGAATGGCGGCACCGCGAAATGGTCCGGCCCAACAGCCCGACGCTCCAGCCGAACATCGAAGTTGGCGAGCTTTTCCAGGTGGACGAAGGCAGCGTCCTTCCACTCAGCGCGCAGACCCGAGGTCCAACCACCAAAGCGTGGATACAGTTCTTTGAAGACGCAGGTTTGGGTCTTTCGCTCGCCGGCATTGGGGACAGCGA
The DNA here is from genome assembly GCA_964501475.1 of uncultured Verrucomicrobiota bacterium. Classification (GTDB taxonomy): domain Bacteria; phylum Verrucomicrobiota; class Verrucomicrobiia; order Limisphaerales; family CAZCUL01; genus CAZCUL01. Next base: position 4,448 of record CAZCUL010000489.1, read on the forward strand.
CGAATGGCTGGCGGTGGATTACGAGGATTGGGGCAAGGATAATTTCGACAACTTCGTTAAGCTCGATTTCAACAATCAGGCCGACTCGATGCGGTGGTTCGCGCCCGTTGGATGCACGCTCCGGGTCAACCAGGGCGCTTTCGGCGACGCGGACTTTCCCGGTCTGTTCAGCAAAACGCTCCGCGGGACCGGCGAGGTGGAAGCGTTTCCCGATTTGGACGACGTGCGCAGTGACAACACCAACTCGGACACCACCATCGGAGACACCATTTCCTCAATGGAATTCTTCCCGGATTGCGATGCCTATTACAATTCGCCCATCGGTGTCGCATGGGATCTTAACAACGACGGTACTTTCGAAACGACCGGCGTTAACACTGAGTTCCCGGCGACGAACCTCGATGGCCCTGCCGTCCACGTCATTCTTGCTCGGGCGCAGCACCCGACGGATCAGACGTTCCTTGGGCAGAGCGCGCCGAAGCCAATCCGCATCGAGGTTCGCAACGTCCACCCGCGAATCGAAAGCTTCGCGCTCGTCGATTTTCTGGGAGTTCCCGTCCCGTTTGCGTTGCTGAATCTGGAATACGCGGCAGAGGGCACTTTCACCGACCCGGGCAAACCGGACCGGCAGACGGCCACGCTCAATTGGGATGATGGCACGATCGAAGAAAACACGGCGTTCGATCTTTTTTCCGATGCATTTGGCGGAGCGACCGGTCAATTCGGGCGCCGTCACACGTTCACCGCGTCCGGCCTCCTCACCGTCCAGGTGCGGGTGCGCGACGACGATGGCGGCGAAACTGAAGCCAGTGTTCCCGTTCGCGTCTTGTCACCCCTCGAGGCCTTGCAACTGCTGCTCGAAGAAACCGATGCTCTGCTGGCCTCAGCTACAAAGCCGGGCGTCATCAAAGCTCTGCGCGAGGCGCGAGCGAACCTGGACGGCAACAACGGCGGAACGGCCACTGATGGCGCCATCGACAAGCTTGATAAAAACGATCCTCTCTCGGCACTGGTGAAGATCTCCGCCTTCGTTTCTTCACTGACAAAGGCGGAAGCGGCCGGAGTGGGCGACCTCGGCGCGTTGATGTATTTTGCCTGCTTTATCGCGGAGTCCATCGCTCAAGCCGAATACCTGCGAGTCGTTGCCGCCCTGCCTGCTCCCAGTTCAGGACAAGCTCGCCAAATACTGCGAATCCAGCAGGCGATTTTGAACGGCCAGCAACTCCTGGCCCGCGCCGATTATTTGGGCGCGATTGACCAGTACAAAGACGCTGTCGGCCGTGCCGCTCGCTTGCCGTGAACGCCGCGCGAAGATTGACATCAAGCAACCGTTTCTATCGGGTTCGTGTCCTGCCGTGACGCGCACTGCGTGGGCGCCCCTCCGCGACTCTCGAACATCCACAAAGACGGGGTTCGATTTTCCCACACCCGCGCCATGGATACGCAGGCAGTTATGTAGCATCCGCTGGGCGCTTACGTCCACGTCGTGGCGCCTGTATCCCTTGACCAGACTGGAATGAGCTGCTTTGATTCGATTCCTGGAATTCCGGCTTGCCCTGCGTTCCCTCCGCCCTTATTCGTGTGCGGCGACTCTATGAAATATCCGATTTCGCGGCGGGCTGCCGCCTTATCTCCTTCGCTGACGTTGGCCATTGATGCTTTGGCCAAGCAGATGAAAGCGTCCGGCATGGATGTGGTGGGATTCGGCGCCGGCGAGCCGGACTTCGACACGCCACAGCACATCAAAGACGCCGCGGTCAAGGCGCTGGCGGAGGGGTTTACAAAGTACACGGCCAGCAGCGGGATTCCGGAATTGCGCGAGGCGATCGCCGAAAAGTTCAAGCGTGAGAACGGGCTCGATTACAAGCCGTCCCAGATCATTGTCTCCTGCGGCGGCAAGCATTCCTGCTTTAACGCCGTCTTCGCCATCTGCCAGGAAGGGGATGAAGTTCTCATTCCCGCCCCCTATTGGCTGAGTTATCCGGAAATGGTGAAATTGGCCGGAGCCAGGCCGATCATCCTCCAGACCTCCGACCAGACCGAGTTCAAAATCACGCCGGAACAACTCGAGTCCGCCATCACGCCGCAAACGCGTTTGCTGATCCTGAACTCTCCGAGCAATCCCACCGGCACCATCTACACGCCGGACGAGCTGTGCGCGCTGGGCGACGTCTGCATCAAGCACAATGTTCTCATCATGAGCGACGAGATTTACGAGAAGCTCGTTTACGACGGCGCGACGCACGCAAGCATGGCCGGCTTTTCGCGGGCACATTTCGACCACACCATCACCGTTCATGGCTTTGCCAAAGCTTATTCGATGACCGGCTGGCGGCTGGGATTTCTGGCCGCGCCCGAGCCGATTGCCAAAGCAATCGACGCCATTCAAAGCCACAGCACGAGCAATCCCACTTCGTTCGCGCAGAAGGGCGCAGTGGCGGCGTTGCGCGGGCCGCACGACCATTTGCAGGGCTGGCTGGATGAATATGCCCGCCGCCGCAGCTACGCTCATGAACGGCTGAACGCCATCTCCGGAATCAGTTGCATCAATGCCAAAGGCGCCTTTTACCTCTTTCCGAACATTTCCGGCTTGGGCCTGAATTCGACCGATTTCTGCGCCCGCCTGCTGGAAGAGGAAAAGGTGGCGGCAGTGCCGGGAATCGCTTTTGGCGCCGACAATTATTTTCGGCTCAGCTACGCCACGAGCATGGCGAACATTGAGAAGGGCCTGGATCGATTGGAGAAGTTCGCGCGATCCTTGCGGAAATGAAGGAAGCCGGCGAGGCACTCAGCTTCTAGTGAGTTGGAGATTCTCTGCCGCCGGCCGCCGCGCTTCGTTCGCGCACCCGGACGAATGGAAATCCTCGTGTCAGTGGCAACAGAGGATTATCCCGGCCAACTCAAAAGCCGTTCAACTGATCGATCATTTGGCGCAGGCGGCCGTATTGGCGGCGGTCAAAACCGAAAGCGATTCGCTGCAGATCAAGCGCCTGCCCATCCTCGCGCTCTTCCGGAGTCGGTTCGATGATCTGGATTTTCTCCCCTGAAATGATGTCGGCATAGTCCTGGTTCAGGGCCTGCAGCCCGCTGGGCGAGGGAGGGTTTTTCAGGCGGATGACCAGCAGCTCTTTCACGAAGCGCATGGAATGGTAATTCCGGTAGAAGCGCGTGATCGTCTTCACGGCCTGGTCCGTGTCGTCGGTGATCTGGTAGAGATACAAATCGTCCGGCGCGATGAGCTGGTTGCGAAGCAGATGTTCGCGGACGTGTTTGTCCCAGGTTTTCCAGTAGGCGCCTCCCGGCCGGTCCACCAGCATCAGAGGCATGATTCGACTTTTGCCGGTCTGCATCAGCGTAAGGGCTTCGTACCCTTCGTCCATGGTGCCGAACCCGCCCGGGAAGAGAACAATCGCGTCCGAGTGACGCAAAAACGTCAGTTTCCGCGTGAAGAAGTATTTGAAGGTGATGAGCTTTTTATCTTTCTGAATGATGGGATTTGCAGCCTGTTCCCAGGGCAGACGAATGTTCGCCCCAAAGCTCTTCTCCAGGCCGGCCCCTTCATGACCGGCCTGCATGATTCCCGGGCCGGCTCCGGTAATGACCATCCAGCCTTCAGCGGCAATTTTCCGCGCCAACTCCACCGCTTGTTGATATTCGACCTTGGACGGCAGCATGCGCGCGGAACCGAACATGGTCACTTTGCGGACATGGTCGTGAGGAGCGAACAGCTTGAAGGCGTAACGCAGCTCGCGGACGGCGGTTTGGATTACGCGCACATCGCCGCGGGCCTGAACGTCGGTGAGAAGCTTGAGCGCGTTCTCAACTATATCCGCCACCAGGTCCTCGTTGTGCCCGCCACCTTTGTTGGCGATCAACTCCTGGATGCGGCGCTTCAATTCCGGGTCCGTCGGCGGCTTCTGGGGCTTTTCCATGAACGAGGGGCGGCGCGCTCAGGCCGCTTCACGAGCCGGCCCCGCGGAACGGGCCACTGCGCCAGACTCTTGGATGAAGAACGACGTGCTCAAAAATGGTTCAGGAGCTCGGCTTTATCGATCTTGGTCAGGTTGGCCGTGGCGTTCTTCTCGATTTTCTTCCGCACCCCCGGCTCCAATTCATTCAATATCTGGCTGTTGATTTCGTTGCTGGCGGCAAAGTAGCAGCCATCGACTTCATTCGGGCGCAAGAGGCGATTGATCTGTTCGGCCACTTTCTTGACGGCGCGCCGGCGCCGCTCCAAATCCAGATTATGCCTTTCACCGGCGGACATGTCGCCGCTGGCAGTGCGGTTGACGCTTGTGCCCTTGGGAAAACGGCCCGGTTGATCGGTCACCTGATCGGAGATTTTTTCTTCAACCGCCGTATCGAAATTCTCGACCAAATCCAGCCGGGGCGAGCTGTGCAGTTCGTTTTCCTCCAGTCTGTAAGCTTTGAAGCTTCCCAGGTCCGTGACGACGACAAGTCTGTTTTTCATAAGTCATTCCCATGTTTTCCCAATACGGCTGCGATTGCAGAGCAAGCTTTCTTCCAAAACCCGCTCACCATCAAAGCATATATGCCAAGCGCCGGACTTCGAGTCAATGTTCGCAAGCCTTTGACCGCAATTCTGGGCGCAATGCGCGCAAAAAATTTCGGGGAAGTCTCATTTTGCGGAGCACGAACGAACTTGAAAGGGCCCTCGGGAATTCTCCCGCGTCATCGCGATTCCCGTCTGCTGCGGCTGCGAGAGGGTAAGAGGGAGGTTCGGTAACCACCCTCTCCCCGTTGTCGCAATGGGGTCAATTCCCCATATTTACCAGCGTGCGTCTTTCTCGCACTGGGCGACCCCAGCATCCCCAGATGTACCCGGTGGAGGTGCCCGTTTT
>CAZCUL010000490.1:0-14659 GCA_964501475.1 uncultured Verrucomicrobiota bacterium
TCTATGGCGCTTCGGACCCCACCGGCGGAGATGTGGAAACGGATGCCCTGACGGTATCGGATTTCGCAGCCACCGTTTATCAGCAGCTCGGCATTGATTGGAACAAGCATTTGCTGGCGCCGGGCAATCGGCCAATCCAGATCGTTAAGGATGGCTCCGTGGTGAAAGAGCTTTTGGCGTGAGGCGGGCGGTGCCATTTGCTTCGGCTTCTTTCTGGGAAGCGAGAACCTCCAGAATCTGGACGCGAATCAAGGCTATGAACGGGAAGAACACGTTCTGGACTGCGCCGGCAGAGCGCAGCGGCGACGGCGCTTTGGCTCCGGCTTCTGCAACGCCCGACAAAGCCAAAGCGGTGTCGCGCTTTGCTTGCCACCGTAGTCCACATTCAGCCACATCGCAGCACGGTTCATGGCAAGGATGGGGGTGGGGACTTCTGCTCGCGATTGGCATTGCGGGCGGCGGTATTCTTCAAGCGGCCACTCCGCGTCTGACGGGGACGACACCGACGGGCGCGCAACGCGGCACGGAGCTCGAAGTGCTGTTCAGCGGAGACCGTCTGCACGATGCCCGGGAAATCGTCTTCTACGAACCCGGCCTCGAGGTTCTGCAATTCAGTTCGGTAAGGACAAACCGGGTGAAGGCGCAGGTGCGCATTGCGCCCGATTGCCGGTTGGGGGAACACGCCGTTCGCATTCGCGCCGCGGGAGGTGTTTCCGAATTGCGCACGTTTTTTGTCGGGCCGTTTCCCACCATCGACGAGAAGGAGCCGAACAATCAGCCCGAGCAGGCGCAGAGCATTCCGCTGAACCATACCGTGGCTGGCGTCGTGGAGGTCGAGGACGCCGATCATTACCTGATTGCAGCCAAAGCCGGCGAACGCATTTCGGTGGAGATCGAAGCGATGCGCCTCGGGCGTGCCGCGCTGGACCCCTGGATTGGCCTGCAGGACAGCAAAGGGAAATGGCTGGCCACGGCCGACGACACCGCATTGCTGGCGCAGGACGGCTGCTTTTCCGTGCTGGCGCCGGAGGACGGGACTTATGTGATCCAGGTGCGCGAGGTTTCGTATGGAGGGAATTCGCAATACGTTTACCGGCTGCACGTCGGCAACTTTCCGCGCCCGCTGGCGGTCTATCCTTTGGGCGGGCCAGCCGGGCAGACGCTTGACTTTACCTTCATCGGGGACGCGGCCGGAGAGTTCACGCAATCAATCAAACTGCCGGAAACGCCGCGGGAGAAGTTCGCTGTCTTTCCCGAGCAGGACGGACCACTCGCCCCTTCGCCCCATTTGATCCGCGTTTCACCGTTTGCAAATGCGCTGGAGCGCGAGCCGAACAACAGTCGGGCCGAAGCGACCGCGGCGGAAACGGCGCCCCCGCTCGCATTGAACGGGATCATTTCGGTCGATGGCGATGAAGATTGGTTTAGGTTCTTCGCGCAAAAGGGAAAGGCAATTGATGTCCAGGTCTATGCGCGGCGTTTGCGTTCTCCGCTCGATTCGGTGGTGGAAGTGTTTGACGCCAACGGCAAAAGCCTGGGATCGAACGATGACAGCGCGGGTCCGGACAGCTCGATGAAGTTCACGCCGGAAAGCGACGGCGAATACTTTGTGCGGGTGAAGGATCATTTGCTGAAGGGCGGTCCGGACTTCACTTATCGCGTCGAGCTGACCCCGGTGGAGCCGAGCCTGCAATTGAGCATTCCGCAGGTTGCCCGAAACGATTCTCAAACCCGGCAATACATCGTCGTCCCGAAGGGAAACCGATTTGCCACACTCATTTCGGCCCGGCGCGGCAATTTCAGTGGCGATCTGGATTTGACGCTGGCAGACCTGCCCGAAGGGGTATCGATGCATGCGGAGACCCTGAGCGGCCAGGTGGATGCCATGCCGCTGGTTTTCGAGGCGGAGGAGGATGCGCCGGTCCAGGGAAAACTGCTCGACCTGATGGCGCGCTCGACCAACGGCGTTGAGGGGCGTTTCCGCCATGAAGTCGAGCTCGTTCAAGGGCCGAACAACAGCTTCTACTACAGCACGACGGTGGACCGGATTTACGTGGCGGTGACCGAGCCGGCGCCTTTTGCCATTTCGATTACAGAGCCAAAGGTGCCTCTGGTCCAGTCCGGCACCATGAACTTGAAGATCGAAGCGAAGCGGCAGGAGGGTTTTGACGAACCGATCACCTTGAAAATGCTCTGGACTCCGCCGGGCATAGGCGCCCTTCCCGATGTGACCATTCCCAAAGACAAGACCACGGCGGAATACCGCCTCGATTCCAAGACGGATGCGCAGACGGGTCGATGGCCGATTGCCGTTCTGGCGTCTTCGACCGCGGCTGGCGGCCCGGTGTGGGTCAGTTCACAACTTGTGCGCTTGCAGGTGGGCGATCCGTTTCTGACTGGAAAGATCCAGACGGCTTCGGCGGAACCGGGCCAGAAGGCGAAATTGGTTTGCAAGCTGGAGCAAAAGATTCCTTTTGAGGGCAAAGCCACGGTCAGGCTTGTCGGGTTGTCTGAAAACATAGCTGCGCCTGAGGTCGAGATTACCAAAGACGATCTGGAGGTGGTTTTTGAGCTCTCCATTGATCCCAAGTGCCCGCCCGGCTCGCAACGGTCGCTCTTTTGCAATGTGATCGTGACGCAGGAGGGCGAAGAGATTTCCCACAACATCGCGCCCAACGGCGTCTTTCGCGTTTTGCCCCCGAAGAAGGAGGACGAGCGGAAGGTCGCCACCGCCAGGTAGTATGAAATTCGCTTGTCCGCATTGCAGCCAGAGGATCGAGGAAAAATCCGCGCGGGGAGGGCATGAAATTCGATGTCCGAGTTGCGCCGGTTGCTTCGACATGCCCCCAATCGGGAAGGCCATGCCCCAGTCAGCCGGCCCATCACACGCCGCCGCGTTCCGAGCGAGACGCCCCATGTTCCCGGCAGCGTTTGCCTGGGCCGCCGCTGCTTTGATTGTGGCCGTGACCGGCTTTTCGAAGTCGCCGGACGTGATGGAACTCAAGGTCTTTCCCGCCGAGGTGCATTTGAGTTCCCGACAAGACCGCCAGTCGCTCGTGGTCCAGGCGATTGAGAAGAACGGCGTCACGCGGGACGTGACCCGCTCCGCCTCCTGGACACTGCGCGACAAATCGGTGGCCCGTCTGGAAGCGGCCACATTGTTTCCGGCGGCCGACGGAGCGACTGAACTTGAAGTTCGCTACGGAGCCCATGCGGTGGCGGTGCCGGTGACGGTGAAACATGCAAATGTCGAGCGCCCGATCAGTTTTCTGCTGGACGTGATTCCCGTCTTCACAAAGGCGGGATGCAATTCGGGCAATTGTCATGGTTCCTCCCGGGGGAAAGACGGCTTTCAGCTTTCCCTTTTCGGGTTCGATCCGGAGAGCGATTATTTCCGCCTGACGCGGGAACAGATTGGCCGTCGCGTCAACCTGGCTTTGCCGGAGGAAAGCCTGATTATCGAAAAAGGCCTGGGCCGTGTTCCCCACACCGGGGGGGAACGTTTCACCACCAACAGCCCGCTTTATCACACTTTGATGACCTGGCTGAACGCCGGAGCGCCCGAGGATAAAACCAATATCGCCTCCGTCGTAAAGGTCGAGGTCATGCCCCGGCACGCGGTGCTGGAGGGCGAAGGCTCCCGCCAACAATTGACGGTGCGCGCCAGGTACTCCGATGGCACCGACCGCGACGTGACTTCGCTGGCGGTTTTCCTGAGCAATAACGAGGCAAGCGCAACCGTGTCCGAGGAGGGCGCCGTCACCGCTGCGCAGCGGGGCGAAGCCTACGTTACGGCGCGGTTCGAGACCTTCACGGTCGGCGCGCAGTTCATCGTCATTCCCAAGCATCTCGATTATCAGTTCCCGGAAGAGGTTGTCGCCCACAACTACATCGATGATCTGGTTTATGACAAACTGAAGAAGCTGCGGCTGAAACCTTCGGCGGTTTGCGACGACGCCACCTTTATTCGACGTGTCTATCTCGACATTATCGGGACCCTGCCCACGGCTGACGAGGTCCACGAATTTCTGGACAATCCGAGTGCGGGCAAAAGGGACGACCTGATAGACCGCTTGCTGGAGCGAAGAGAGTTTGCGGATTTGTGGGTCATGAAGTGGGCCGAACTCCTTCAAATCAGGTCGGACAACAACCAGTTCCACTACAAGGCCGCCCTGCTCTATTACGACTGGCTGCGGGACAAGCTCGGGCAGAATGTCCCGATCAACCGGATTGTGCAGGAACTGCTGACGGCTTCGGGCAGCATCCTCAAAAACCCCGCGGCCAGCTATTACCAGGTCGAACGCGACACGTTAAAGACGGCCGAAAATGTGGCCCAGGTTTTCATGGGTATGCGCATTCAGTGCGCCCAATGCCACAACCATCCTTTCGATCGCTGGACCATGGACGATTACTACGGTTTTGCCGCCTTCTTTGCCCAGGTCGGCCGCAAGAGCGGCGAGGACCCCCGCGAATTCGTCATTTTTGACCGGGAGAGCGGCGAGGTGAGACACCCGGTCGGCAAACGAAACATGAAGCCGAAGTTTCTGGGAGGCGACGAACCCGAGATCAAGGAACAGACACGCCGCGAGACGCTTGCCCGCTGGCTGGCCTCACCGGAGAACCCTTATTTCGCCCGAAACACTGCGAACATCATTTGGGCGCACTTCATGGGCATGGGGATCATCGAGCCTGTGGATGACGTCCGGGTCAGCAATCCCCCGTCGAACCCTGAACTGCTCGAAATGCTCGGAGAAAAACTCACCGAATACAATTACGACTTCAAGAAGCTGGTGCGCGACATTTGCACTTCGCGGACTTACCAGCTCTCGACCCGGCCGAATGAAACCAACGAATTGGACGACCGCAATTTCTCGAAAGCCTCCGTTCGCCGGGTGCGGGCCGAAGTGCTCTTGGATTGCATCAGTCAGGTGACCGGGACGGAGGACAAATTCCAGGGCCTGCCCCGAGGGGCGAGGGCGGTTGAGATCGCCGATGGCAACACGAGCTCCTACTTTCTCACCACTTTTGGCCGGGCCACGCGCCGTTCCGTCTGTTCCTGCGAAGTGAAAACCGAACCGAATCTCTCCCAGGCCCTGCATCTCCTGAATGGGAACACGGTCCACGACAAGGTCAATAGGGGTGGCGTGGTGAAACGGCTTTTGAAGGAATTGAATGAGCCCGCCAGGGTAATCGAAGAATTGTATCTTCGCTGTTTGGCCCGGTCACCCACTCCGGAAGAGAAGGCGCGCCTTCTCAGTTTCCTCGCCGAAGAGGCCCGGGCCGAGTTGGTCCTGAACGACCTTTTCTGGGCGCTCTTGAACTCGAAGGAATTCATCTTCAACCACTGAGTCTGTTTTCCTTGCCACTGGCCCGATAGTTGATGTTATTCTGCCGTCTGTGAGATTCGCGATCGTATTGGCACTTTCGTCCGGCGGACCCGCCCGCGCGTGCGCGGCAGGTCGCGTCGTCAGCGCCCTTAATCTGGCTCCGCCCTAGTCTTCCACTTGCCGCCGGCCAGGCCCGCAGCGAACGTTTCCCTCCTCCACGCTTCGCACGGACCTGCACCGGACCTGCTCCGGAATCTGCGGGATTTCCTTTCGAGACGATTGGAACCCCGCCGCAAACGACGCCATTTGGTTTTTTCGGGGAGAATGATGAATCAGGTGAGTCAATGAATTTTGACGCAGAAACAAACCGCCGGCGGACATTTGCGATCATCTCGCACCCGGACGCGGGCAAGACCACCCTCACGGAGAAATTCCTTCTCTATGGCGGGGCGGTGCACCTGGCCGGTTCGGTCACGGCGCGGAAGAACCAACGCGCGACCACTTCGGACTGGATGGAATTGGAGAAGAAACGCGGCATCTCCGTCACTTCCACCGTCCTGCAATTCGACTACCGCGGCTACTGCGTGAACCTCCTCGACACGCCGGGCCATAAGGATTTTTCCGAGGATACCTACCGCGTGCTCACAGCCGTGGACGCGGCGGTGATGGTGATTGACGCGGGCAAGGGCATCGAGAGCCAGACGCGCAAGCTGTTCGAGGTCTGCCGGCAGCGCGGCATTCCGATCTTCACGTTCATGAACAAGCTCGATCGGCCCGCCCGAGATCCGCTGGCACTGCTGGATGAACTGGAGCGTGTGCTTGGCCTGCACGCCTATCCGGTGAACTGGCCGCTGGGTGACGGTCAGGAGTTTCGCGGCGTCTATGATCGGCGGTCCAGGCAGGTGCATTTCTTCGAGCGCGTGCCGGGCGGGGCATTTCGCGCGCCGCTCTCGGTGCATGGCCTGGACGATCCGGCCGTCCGCGACGCCATGGCGCCGGACATTTACCGGCGGGTGGTGGATGAACTGACCATGCTCGAAGGCGCGGGCGCGACCTTTTGCCAGGCGGAGGTCCTGGAGGGCGAACTGACGCCGGTCTTCTTCGGCAGCGCGGTCAACAATTTCGGAGTGCAATTGTTGCTCGACGCCTTCCTTGATCTTGCGCCCGCGCCGCAGCCGCGCGCGGTGAATGGTGGCGCGGTGCATCCCGCCGCCCCTGGTTTCTCCGGCTTCATTTTCAAGATCCAGGCGAACATGGATGCGAAGCACCGTGACCGCCTGGCGTTCGTGCGGATTTGTTCCGGACGGTTCGAGCGCGGCATGTCCGTGATCCACACGCGCACCGGCAAGAAGATACGGCTGGCCAGTTCGCACAAGCTCTTCGGGCGCGAGCGCGAAACCGTGGATGAAGCCTACGCCGGCGATGTGGTGGGGTTGGTCGGCCATTCCGACTTCCGGATCGGCGACACGCTGGCGGAAGACCCGGCGCTGGTCTTTTGCGAGATTCCGCGCTTTGCTCCGGAGAGTTTCGCGTGGATTCACAGCGCAAGCACCGCGCAATTCAAACGCTTTCGCGAGGGGCTTGACCAACTGCTCCAGGAAGGAGTCGCGCAATCGTTCCTCCTGCGCAACGCCACCCAGCGCGTTCCGCTTCTGGGCGCTGTGGGCGCGCTGCAATTCGATGTCGTGCAATATCGTTTGCAGACGGAATACGGCGCGGAATCGCGGCTCGAACTCGGGCCATGGAAACAGGCGCGATGGGTGGCGAAGGGGACAGTGGACGAAGCGATGCTGCCTTCCGGGGCGCGCCTCGCCTCGGATGCCGCCGGGCAGGCCGTCCTTCTTTTCACGGACGAATGGTCCTGCAACTTTTTTGCCGAAAGAAATCCCAGCGTGACCCTGACCACTGTGCCCGATCAATGCCTGGATGCCTTCGCAAGCCAATCGCCGCGCTGAAGCTGAATATGAAACGAACCATCCCCAACGAGATTCGCAACCCCCGCGGCGAGCGGCTGGACTTCACCTGGCATCCCGGCGCGGCGGAAGTCTCCACGCTGGTCGTGCTGGGCCACGGCGTGACCGGCAACAAGGACCGCCCGTTGCTGGTGGAACTTGCCGACCTCCTGGCCCGAACCGGCATTCACGCGTTGCGCTTTTCCTTTGCGGGCAATGGCGCTTCCGAAGGCCGATTTGCGGAAGCCACCATTACGAAGGAAGTCGAAGACCTCGGCGCGGTCTTCGACGCGTTGCCCGGCTGGTATCCGGGTTACGCCGGCCACAGCATGGGCGCGGCGGTGGGGGTGTTGCGGGCGAGCACGGACGCGCGCATTCACTTTCTGATTTCGGTGGCGGGCATGGCGCACACCGCGGCTTTTGCCCAACGGGAGTTTGGTGGCGTCACACCCGGCACGGGCTGCATGTGGGACAAACCCGAGTGCCCGCTTTCGCAGGCTTACCTCGATGACATGGCGCGCATTGGCAGTGTCACCGATGCCGCGCGTCGGGTGCGCGTGCCGTGGCTGTTTCTGCACGGTCTGGCGGACGATGTTGTGCCGCCGGAGGATTCGCGCGAACTCTTCGCCGTCGCGGCCGAGCCGAAGCAGCATATCGAAACGCCGGAAGCCGACCATGTCTTCTCCGGCGAACACGCCAGCACGATGGCCAGTTCTGTTGTCGCCTGGCTGCGGCAACTCAAACTGTGAACCACTCACGAACGCAATGGACCCGGAAACAATGGCCAAATTCAAACAGCAGCTCGAAGCGATGCTCGCCGGGCTGAGCGAGGCGCTGGAAGACAAGACCGGTTCCGCCGCACCCGTCCAGCTCGACACCTCGATTGGCCGGCTCTCGCGCATGGACGCCATCCAATCGCAGCAAATGGCGCTCGGCTTGAAAGCGCGCCAGCAACAGGCGCTCATGCGCGTGCGCAATGCGCTCCAAGCCATCCGCAACGGCAATTACGGCCAGTGCCGCCGCTGCAAAGGTCCGATTGCCATCGAGCGACTCGAAGCGCAGCCGGACGCCGTGGTTGGCCTGAGGTGCGCTGAACAGGCCGGGCGATAACAAGCAGGACGCCGAAATGGCATTCATCGTGACGGCTGTATGGGCGCTGCCACGGCGGAGGGGATACTTGAGTTTCTTTCCAGCTTGCCTCCAGCGCGAAGGATGAATCGCTCGCCCCGCCAAATCACACTCCTGCCGAGGAATGCGCCGGCCCACGCGACGAAGTGCAACAAGTCCTTGATCGGGATCATCCAGAAAGAGTTCCAGGCCGCACAAGAGCGGCAGAGCCGGAATTCATTGTGCAACGCGGTTCCGCATCGAATCAGTTGCGCGATCCCAATTCCGGCAAGGGCCACCGGCGTCGGACCAGTGAAAAGCCAAAGGATGGACCAGAGGGTCACGTTGTTCAGGATGCTGAAAAAGTACGGCACTGGCCGGCAGGCACGAACGGTCCGGGCCTGGCGCAGTTGATGGCTCCACACCTGCCGCCACGACATCGGGGTGGAGCGGCATTCCACCACGACCGGGGAAAGTTGAATCCGGCGGCCGAGTTGCGCGATGCGATGACCAAGTTGGTAATCGTCCGCAAGATAACCGATGCAGGAAGCAAACCCGCCGATGGCTTCCACTTCCCGTCGGCGCGTCATCATGACCGCGCCCAGCGCGAAATCCTGCGGCTTGATGCTGTTGGCCTGGAGCACTTGCGTCCAGAAATCGGCATTGACGGCGATGCTGATCCAACGCATCGCCAGGGTTTGAGCCGCGGGCTGGCTGTAAAAACAATTCACCATGCCAACCTCGGAGTCCTGGAGCAAAGGCGTGGTCTGGATCAGAAAGTCGGGCGGCGCCCAGACATCGGCATCGCTCACCACAATGATGTCGTGCCATGCGTGCGGGTAAAGCTGCACCAGCTTGGCAACCTTCGGATGCGGGCCGAGTTTGCGATGACAAATGACGAGCTTCGCCCGTTCTTCCGGCAGCCCGGCAATCAGTTGGCGGACACCCGTCTGGGCGGCGCTGTCGTCGTCGTCCACACCGAAGAGGGTCTGAACGTGCTCGGGATAATCCTGTGCCAGCCAGCTTCGAAGGCTGCGGGCGGTTTGCTCGTCCCAGCCGCGGATCGGTTTGAGGAGTGTTACGGCCGGCACGCTGCGGCGAAGGGAAGCGCGCGCGTGAAGCGGGAAACGCAAACCGCACACCCACTGCCAAACCGTCACCAGCAGACTCAGCCCGGTGAGGATGGCGAAGGCGATGCCCATGCTGAAGCGGCCTATTGGGCGGCCAACAGATCACCCTGTTGCAACAGATGCGCCCGGAACCATTCAACGGTTGTTCGCAGCCCGTCTTCGAGCGACGTCTTCGGCTGCCATCCAAGCAACTCCCTGGCCCGGGTGTTGTCGCCGCGCATCCGCCAGATTTCGGTTGGGCGATAGGGCAGAGCGCCGATGCGCAGCTCGGATTTTGTCCCGGTGATCTTCGCAATCAAATGGACCAGGTCGCGGATGGCAACTTCCCGGCCGGCCGCCAGATTGACCGGACCATCCACGGGTTTCTTCCGGGTCGCGGCCCGCAGGAAGCCGTCCACGAGGTCCTCCACGAAATTGAACTCGCGCGTCTGTTCGCCCTGGGTGCATTCGATGGGCAAGCCGCGGAGGCAATTCAGGATCAATTCCGGAATGATGGCTTTGGAACTTTGATAAGGACCATAGGCGTTGAAGGGGCGAAGGATGACCGTGCGACCGCTGCGCTCCATGCGCTGCTTCATCCGGCAATACAGTTCGCCCGCATACTTGGTAATCGCGTAGGGCGACAACGGCTGCGGCTCCATGCTTTCGGTAAACGGCACGCTCGTTTGATGCCCGTACACTTCGGAGCTGGAGATGTAAACGAACCGTGACGCGCTCTCGCAGAGGTCGAAGAGATTGGCTGTTCCTTTGGCGTTCACGTCAAAGCACTCCTCGACCTGGTTGAAGCTCTGTCCCACGTGATTGTAGGCCGCGAGATGGAACACCATTTCAGGCCCAAAAGCTCGCACTGCTTCGAGAGCGCCGCGGTTGCGGAGGTCCGCTTCGATCACTCGGATGCGATCCCAACACCATCGCAGGCGTTCGTTCTTCACGACGTTCCCATAACGCACAGTGACCGCGACCTCGGCCTCTTCGGCGAGAAGGCGCCTGACCAAATGCGAGCCGATAAAGCCCGAGCCGCCGGTCACGACGATCTTACTTCGATGCAATTTCACGCCATTCCTTGTTGTTCCAGTGCAGCGGCAACTCGGCGGCCAGCTTGCGCAGTTCGGTTTCCGTGTTCGCCGTCCAATGCCGGCCGCGATGGCAATGGACGCCCAGGTTTCGCCGCGCAGCCAGTTCCGCCAGAAAATCGGGCAGCGGAACGTCCGGACGCAACCGGCGCAAGGCCGCCGGTTCCAGCAGAACGAAACCGATGTTGATCCAATGCGGCAGTTGCGGCTTCTCTTCGAATCGGGAGACCAAACCCCGTTCATCAAACGTCACGATTCCGAAAGGCGAGCGATAGGGATAAACCGTGATGGTTGCTTCGACGCGGCTGTTTCGGTGGGATTCCATCAACCCGGGAATGTCCACGTCCGCCAAGGTGTCCGCATAACAGACCAACGCCTGGCCAGGGATCAACGAGCGCGCTTCCGAGAGCCTTTCAGTAATCCCTGCGTCCCCCGCATTCAAACAGCGGATGCGCTCCGGCCGGTGCGCGCGTTGAAGAACGAAACGCTCGAACATCTCGGCTTTGTAACCAACGCAGAGCACGAATTCGCGGGTGCCAGACCGCGAAAGGTGTTCGAGCAGGTAATCCAGCATGGGCCGCCCGTTCACCGGAAGCAGGGGCTTGGGGACGTTGTCGGAGAGCGGACGCAGCCGCTCTCCCCGGCCACCACACAGGATTACCGCGGTTAAATCCCTTTCCTCACAATCGGAAAACTGATAGCGCGCCGTCATAGGCTTGTTTGGGCCGCACGAACCAAGCAAGCCGTAACGTCGGCGGCGCCACCGCGCCAATGGCGGCAGTAAAGGCGTGCATTGTCCGGAGAATAACCAGTCGGGCCGCCGGCGGCAAATTAAAGTTCAGCAATTCTCATCTTAACCCGGAGCACGGCTGTGTTGTCCGGCCAGCCGCAGCGCATCTCCATAAAACGACCCGCTCTGCCTCTCATGCGCGGCGGCTGCTGCTTTGCGCATAGCCGTGTTCCGCAAAATGAGGAATTGCCGGCCGGAAAGCGTTGCTGAATCTGGCGAGCATGGATAACGTCGGACTCACACCAACTATGAAGACAACTCCCTTTCATTTTTGGGCGACAGCTATTGGCGCAACGCTTTTTACTGCCGCCGTCGCAACGTCCGAGAATGACGAGAAGCTCGAAGGGCGGATGACGTTGCAATGCGATCATGGCCCGGTGGCAGATGGAAACGGAAACATTCAGATCGATCCCGTCAACCTGGAGTAGTCAGCGGTGCGGCGCAGTATTTTGACGGCAGCAGTCCTGGCGACCGTGTGGGCGACATGCGGCAAAGCCGGGGAGGTCATTTCGCCCCGGGGTTTACCGGTCCACCTTTTCAATGGCACGAACCTGAACGGATTTTATACCTGGCTGGTCGATACTGCCCTCGATGACCCGCGCGGCGTCTTCTCCGTGACGAACGGGGTCATCCGCATTTCCGGAGAGGGCCTCGGCTATCTTGCCACCCGTGAAAGGTATCGCGACTACCGGCTCGTGGCGGAATTTCGATGGGGAACGAAAAACTGGTCCTGGGGTGATCGCATCGGCAAAGCGCGGGATTCGGGAATTTTCCTTCATGGCACCGGCCCGGACGGCAACAGTTACGACGGCAAAGGCGCCTTCATGGCGGCCATCGAATGCAACCTTTTTCAAGGCGCCACCGGGGATTTTCTGCTCATTCGCGGGACCAATGCCCAGGGCCAACTGCTCGCGCCGCGTTTGACCGCTGAGGTGGCGCCGGAGCCGGACGCCGATGGCTGGCCCTTTTGGCAAGAGGACGGCGCGGTCCGGACGCTGGAACGGTGGGGGCGGTTGAACTGGTTTGGCAAAGACAGAGGCTGGCGGGATGAATTGAACTTTCGCGGCGCCCGCGACGTCGAAAGGCCCTATGGGGAATGGAACCGGCTCGAGTGCATTTGCGACGGCAGGAGGATCGAAATCCGCCTAAACGGAACCAAAGTGAATGAAGCGCGCGATGTTTTTCCGGCGCACGGCAAAATCCTGTTGCAATGCGAAGGCTCGGAAATTTTCTTCCGAAGGCTCGAGTTGCATCCGTTGAAGTAGCAGCTTGCCGGGCGCCTCCGTGGATGAGTTGTTCGGTCGTGATAGCGCTATAAATGGCGCGAAGCGTTTGAAGTGCGGTCCGGCTCGCCGGCGCTGTCCGCCCCTTCGGACGGCTTGCGGAGCAGGGCATTTGAAGGCGGAAAGCGGGAGCAAGCTCCCCGCACTGGAAACGCTGGCGCGATCCATTGAAACTTTGTGATGATTTATGAGGGAACTGATGAACGGCTTGAATCTAATGGCATGCGCCGCCTTTCTTGCCGCGCTTGCGGAGAGCGCGCTGGCTGAGAACTGGCCGTGCTGGCGCGGTCCGCGCGGCGATGGCACCAGTCACGAACGCGGCATCCCATGGCATTGGGGAGAAGACAGCAATATCGTCTGGAAAGCCGAGATGCCCGGGCTCGGCCATGCGTCGCCCATTGTCTGGGAGGACCGCATTTTCACCGTGACCGCGCTGACCGATACGGAGGAGCGAGTTTTGCTTTGCTTCGATCGCCGGAGCGGCAAATTGCTTTGGCAACGGACGGTTTTAAAGGCGCCCCTGGAGCGGAAGCATCGGTTGAACAGCTACGCTTCGAGCACCCCGGCCACGGACGGAAACCTCGTTTATGCGGCGTTTTTGGATCGCGATCGAATGCTCGTGGCGGCATACGATTTTGAGGGAAATGAACGGTGGCGGGCGCACCCGGGCGTCTTTAAGAGCATGCACGGCTTTTGCAGTTCACCCGTTCTCTTCAAGGACAAGGTGATCGTGAACGGCGATCATGACGGCGATTCCTACATTGCGGCGTTGCGCCGGACCGACGGCGCGACACTTTGGAAGTCGCCGCGCCCGAACAAGACGCGCAGCTATGTCGTTCCGATCATTCGCGAGCTCAGCGGCCGCACTCAAATGATTCTTTCAGGCGATAAGTCGGTGGCCAGTTACGATCCAAACGATGGCTCGCTGCATTGGTATATGGACGGCCCAACCGAGCAGTTTGTGGCCTCGCTGGTTTACAATCCGAAGGCGGATTTGCTCTTCCTGACCGGGGGTTATCCCGAACTGCATATCCTGGGCATTCGCCACGACGGCACAGGCAACGTGACGCAGTCACACATCGTTTGGCGCGCGAACAAGGGCGTCTCCTACGTTCCTTCGCCCATCGCGGTCGAGGATTACTTCCTGGTGGTGTCGGATTCGGGTATCGCCAGTTGTTTTGACGCCAAAACCGGGACGGCGCACTGGCAGGAACGGCTCCGGGGAGGGCATCATGCCTCGCTCGTTTCTGGTGAAGGGCGGGTTTGTTTTCTCTCGGATCAAGGTGTCACAACGGTGGTCGATCCAGGGCCGGAGTTCAGGGTGATGGCGACCAACAAATTGGAGGACGAATTCTTCGCTTCGCCGGCGATCAGCCAGGGACATATCTACCTCCGCGGGGAAAGGTATCTTTACTGCGTTGGTGGGAAAGCGGAGGCGGGAAATTCGCGTTAACTGCGCGGACTGGAAAGCCAGCAATGCAAGCCCGAAAGGCTGGCGATCCGCTCGGTCCAGACGATGCTTTCAATATCCACGTTCTACCCGGCGTTGTTTGGCGCGCGTTTGTCAGATAACAGGCCCTCCAGAAATGAGATCTTAGCTGAAAGGTTTTTCGGCGGCGAGCGAACTCAGGCCGGCTTGAAGCACTGTAGCATGTTTGCACCGACCAACGCTCCGGACAGTCGGGAAACCAAAGCCTTTTCTCCGTCTCCAACACTTCAAGAGAGTTCGGGGCATTTCTTTACCCGGCCGAAGGTTGCGTTCCCGGCATCATCTGGAATATGCTCCGGTCTGACAGCAATAGCCGCTGCTTCGTTCCTGGAATGCATGCGGTCAGCGCAGTGCTATGACATCAGCCGAAATTCGCCAGTCGTTCCTCGACTTTTTCAAGTCGAAACAGCACACCATTGTGCCGTCTTCGAGTCTCATGCCGGACTCGCCCAATCTCCTATTTACCAATGCGGGCATGAACCAGTTTGTGCCGATCTTTCTCGGGCAA
>CAZCUL010000491.1:0-14347 GCA_964501475.1 uncultured Verrucomicrobiota bacterium
CATCGATGTGCGCGGCGAGCTGTTTTCGATCGCCCGCCGGGATCTGGCCCGGCCACCGCCAGAAAGAAGGCACCCGCACGCCCCCCTGATACACCGTCCCCTTGGTCCCGCGCATGCCCGCATTGTAAAGCGGGCGAATGGAATGACCATTGTCTGTCATGAAAATCACGAGCGTCTCATTCTCGATCCCCAGCTCGCCCAGCTTCTCGAGAAGGCGGCCCACGTTGTCGTCGATGTTTCGAATCATCCCATAATACGCGACTTGATCCTCTGTCAGGCCGGCGTCGGCGAAGAGACGGTCGTACTCGGGTCCGGGACTGATATACGGGCTGTGGGGGGCATTGGGCGTAATGTAGGCAAAAAAAGGCTTTTGCGTCTTCCGCTGCCCGTCGATCCACGCCATGGCCTGTTTGAAGAAAACGTCCGTGCAAAAGCCCTCGGTCCTTTCGAACTGGCCGTTATGCAGAACCACCGGGTTGTGGTAGCGGTTGCCGGGCGCATCGCCGCCACTGCCTGGATAGGTCTGCCCAATGCCTCCAGCGCCGTGAATGAAGACCTCATCAAAACCCCGCCGCTCGGGCTGGTATTCCGCCTCATCACCCAAATGCCATTTGCCGAAAATACCGGTCGCATAACCTGCCGACCGTAACGCTTCGGCCAGAGTTGTCGCCTTGAGGCTCAGCCGTTCCCGTTCAAGAATGGTGTGAGTGACCCCGGACTTGAATTCATGGCGCCCGGTCATCAGCGCCGCCCGCGTGGGCGCACAAGTGGGGCTCACCTGAAAATCGACAAAGCGCGCGCTCTCCCTGTGAAGCCTGTCCAAATGCGGCGTCTTGAGAATCGGATTCCCGTGACAGCTCAGTTCGCCGTAACCCTGATCGTCGGTCAGAATGAACACGATGTTCGGCTGCGCCGCGCCCGCGGAGATGGCAAAAGCCAAAACACCCGTCCAGAGCGCTGGCCGCAAAATGGCACTCTGCACGCGAGAGCCCAAACACCCACCCAGAAAATGACGAACCTTCAAGACGAACGAGTCGTTTGGCATAACCGAACTTGACCGTGCCCCTCTCCCAAATGTCAATCCGCGTTTGCCGCGAAAGAAATGTAGCGCTTGATCCAATCAGATTTGGGATTACCCCTTCGCGGGGGACCTGGGACAGGGTAAGACATTTCAGCCTTTGCTCTCCCATCATCAGCCCTCCAATTGGGCGGAAGTAGTTCTTGTGCAGGGCTCAAAGCAAAGAATAATCTCTTCCGATGCCCCCAAAAAAAGCGCACAATTGGCAGTCTAATGGATGTCTGCGAAAGGACTATGAAAGCAATTAGCGCCTCAATCGTTGTTCTTGCTGCCGCCATTCTCATCGCTGGCGGCTCTCACATTCAGCACGGCGATACCAGGCTCTTCGTCCAGATCGTGGGCTGCGCAGTCGGCCTGATTGGGTTGGGCGGCTGGTATGTCAGTCTGAAAGACACACAGACGTGAACCCAAAAACGCAGAACCAGCCAGTGCGCCGGACCGGAGCCCGCCGCATTCCGTCAGATATTCGGATCATCTTCGCTTTTCCCGTTGGATTTGGTCTCTTGATTCTAATCGTTTGCCTTGTTACCCAATAGGCGCAGGTTCACGGCAGGAAACGACGTGCTCGGTTTGGCTGCCCGGTGGGTGCGCTGGCGTGAGGCGATCAATCCCACCCGGCACAAAGGCTAGCTTCCGGGCGCGTGCCTGAGTTATCGTTCGAGGCATGATTGGTGTCCCATTCGCGAGCGCTGCGGCTGGGGACAGCCGCGCTCCGATATAAGGCCGGGCACGATACCTGTCGCGTTGGGTTCGCAGCCCATTCAGGAGTTGAGCGAGTTCGGTGGGTTGCAATGCAAAGGAGCACGGTCACCGAAATCGCAGCGAGAATAAATCCGCATCCTGCATTACAAACCGCAAGCGGATCGGTTTGCCCGCCAATGCCTCAATATCCTTGCCTGCCTTCCAGGAGACGACTCTTTCGATTTCGTCGCCGACGATTTCCGGGCAATCTTCGAGCGCAAAACCGGGGAGAGGTTCGCCGGCTGGGTCTTGAATTTCAACACGAACTGCCCCGCCCGCACTGGTCGAGTAATTGATCTCCAGCTCCTTCCCCAAGAACGTTAGCGGTTTGGTAACGACTTCGCCGCCGGCCCACGGCGCATTGACCGAGACAAAGCCATCCAGCCGCAATACGTAGCGGCGGTCGCCAACAAGAAAGATCGACATTTCCGTCGAGCTGGTCGGGACGACGTGCCAGGCCGCATAATTCGCGCGGTCTTCCCAGGCATCCTTGCCGAGGCCAGGACGAATGAAGGCCTCCATGAAGGTGCGGTCGTATTGAGCGGCCCCGCGCGAGGTCATAAAAAGAATATCAGTGGTGCTGCCGCGATTGGCCTGGAAGCGCGTCGGCAACGCAATGTAAATCTGCGGCGCGCGAAAATAAGGATGTGTCCCGCTGGTATAAAGATGTTCCCCCGCCGCGTTCGCGTTCATGGGCACCGGCGGAGTCCAGTCAAGAAAGTTCGTGGACGTCGTCCGCGCAATGCTCCGCAGCCCGCGCTCGATGGTTCGAAAATAGCAGACATAACATTGCTCGGTCGCGGACCAGAACGCGACATTCTGCGAATCGAAACCGCCCCACTCTTCCGGGATCACGGGCGCTTCCTGAAGCGGTTTCCAATGGACTCCATCCCCGGAGATAAAGGCCTTCAACCCGCCGGGCCCGTGTTTCTCACGGAGATGCCTGAACGACTCCGGATACCTGAGCCCGCCCAGGGCCTTGTACCGTTCCATGGCCGGCACATCCGGGCGGGTATCGATGAAGGGAGAGAAGTTATGTGTGACCAGAGAAGCGTCCGCCAACACCACATTTCCTTTGGGATAACGTTCGACCTGGTAAAGGCCCAGGTCCGGCTCGACCCACTCGATTCCGTCGCGGCTTTCGGCGTAGAGTGTGACTTCGTTTGCGTGATAGACATCCCAGCCGTGACTGCGCCAATGAACCCCCGGGATCTTGTCTCCTCGATAGTAAAGCCGGTAACGGTCTCCGTCCTTGATCACTGTGGAGTAATGGCCGCTGGGCCGCGGCGTCTTGCCGCGGGCGGCCAGCCGAGGCGCATGCAACCTGAGTGCGGCTCCATCGAGGCGATCGATGAGAAACCGATCCACAAACAATTCCCGGCGCGAACCCAGTTCGATGGGCGCCCCGGATTCCGCGACCGCCTGGATAAAGGCAATGGCGATGATGCCGGTGGCCAGAACCCGCCGCCCCCAATCTGTTCCCGACAAACCGGAGGGCGAAAATCTTTTGGAAAATCGGAGTGGCGACATGCGAGATTCTAACCGTCCTTTGCAAGCCGGTGTCAATCCGGAAGGGAGCCGCACGCCTGCGCTACGATGTCCTTGCCCTGGCTGGGGCACTTTCCCCTCGCCCGCTGCACTATTACTCAGTAACGTGCTTGCAGTTTTACGAGCTAGAAATGCGCATGAATTTTCAGCAGGAGCTTCGGAGCGAATACGCCAAATGCATTACGCGACGCTGGTTTTTCCGCGACTGCGGTATGGGGCTGGCCGCGCTGGCGCTCACTTCTTTGTCCGGATCGAACAAGGCCGCGGCAGGCGCGATTCAAGCCCCCAACCCTCTGGCGCCCAGGCGGCCCCACTATGCTCCGAAAGCCAGGCGCGTCATCTACCTTTTCATGGGCGGCGCGCCAAGCCAGCTCGATCTCTTCGATTACAAACCCCAACTCGCGCGTTACAACGGCCAGCCCGTGCCGCAGGAAGTCGTCATGGGCCAAAAATACGCTTTCATCAAGCCGGACGCCGCCCTCTTCGCCAGCGAATTCGAATTCAGGAAACACGGCCAATCCGGCGCCGAATTGTCCGGAGCGCTCCCGCACCTCGCCACAGTCGTGGACGACATCGCCATTGTGAAGTCCATGACTACCGACGCCTTCAATCACGCGCCTGGCCAGGTGATGATGCAAACCGGCGCGCCGCAGTTTGGCCGCCCCTGTCTCGGCTCCTGGACGCTTTACGGTCTGGGAAGCGAATCGCAGAACCTGCCCGGGTTTGTGGTTCTGAACTCCGCGGGCGGCCTGAGCGGCGGTGGGGCTCTCTACGGCAGTGGATTTCTGCCGACGCTCTATCAGGGCGTGCTCTTTCGCAAGACGGGCGATCCGGTCCTGTTCCTTTCCAATCCCGCCGGCGTCACCGACCAGATGCAACGTCGCACCCTGGACCTGATCAAAGATTTGAACGAGCAGCGCCTCCAGGAAATCGGCGACCCTGAGATTGCGACGCGCATCAATTCCTTCGAAATGGCGTTCCGCATGCAAAGCAGCGCTCCGGAACTGATGGACGTTTCCAGGGAATCGCCCGAAACCCTGAAAATGTATGGTGTCGAGCCCGGCAAACCTTCATTCGCCATGAACTGTTTGCTGGCGCGCCGCCTCATCGAGCGCGGTGTGCGGTTTGTCCAGCTCTTCCACGAAGGTTGGGACCATCATAGTGAAGTGGCCAAGGGCATCCGCGCTCAAACCGCGCTCACTGATCAGGCCAGCGCAGCGTTGGTGCGCGACCTCAAACAGCGCGGATTGCTGGAAGATACGCTGGTCATTTGGGGCGGCGAGTTTGGGCGCACACCCATGGTCGAAGCGAATGTCGATTTCGGACGCAAACTTGGACGCGACCATCACCCGCAAGCATTTACCATCTGGATGGCCGGCGGCGGTATCAAGCCTGGCGTCACCATCGGCCAGACGGACGAGTTGGGCTTTCACGTGGTAAAGGACAAAGTGCACGTGCACGACCTTCACGCGACCGTCCTGCACTTGCTCGGCTTCGATCACGAGCGGCTGACCTACCGTTTCCAGGGCCGCGATTTTCGGCTGACGGATGTTTCCGGCTATGTTGTGAAGAAAATTCTGGCGTAGCCCGGCCTGAGCGGAATTCAAAATTGTTCAGCTTCCCCTCTCCTCGGTCCTCTCCCCACTCGTGCCTCGCGGGCAGAGAAAGAAAACTGCCACGAGTTCCGGTTTAGGAATCTTTATCGTAGTGGGGGCACCGGGTTACGCCCCCTCCCGCCGAATCTTCTCGAACGCCCTCCGATCCTTTTTCGTCGGGCGGCCTGCTCCGCGGACAAACGTCGGCATCAAATAAGACTCGCGCCCTTTCTCAGATTCCGAAGCCGGAGTGAGGTCCTCCAGATAATTGCTGACCAGTTTCGCGCCTACGCGCTGTCCGATCAGACCGATAACGCGGACTGTTCGCGTGACGTCGCCGGTGCGGGCTGTTATTAATTCGCCGATCCGCACCAGGCGCGCCGCCTTCACGTTCTGGCCGGCGACTTTCACATGGCCCGCCTGACAAGCTTCGACCGCCAAAGTCCGCGTCTTATAAAGCCGGACTGCCCAAAGCCACTTGTCCATTCGCACGCCGGCGGCATTGGATTCTGGTGATTCAGGTTTTGCCATCTAACTAATTTGGACTGCGGTGGCACCAAAGCGCGACACCGCTTTGGCTTTGCCGGCCGTTGCAAAGTCGGAGCCAAAGCGCCGTCGCCGCTGCGCTCTGCCGGCGCCTCCAGGGCTCACCATGAGTTTCTGTTTCACGGCTCGCGCTGGAGCGCAAGCCCGGACAGGCGGGGCGCCTGTCCTACGCTATGGTCTTCCGGTTCATGGTTCCAATACGCGTCCCAGGTTGGAGATCAGGGCTTGCCCTCAAGGTCAACGTCCGGCCCTGCTCTGAGGCTTTCCCCCAGGCGATCCGGCCGATCCTTGTCCCGCACCAGTTCGAGGTATTTTGGCCCTCCCGCATAGGCGACTCTGTAGGTCCGATACTCGTCCCCCATGAGCGCAAGCATCTCGATTTCCCGTTTTGAAATCGACTCCGCGATGGCATCCTCCAGTCGTTGCCTGGTGAACTTGCGGCCGTTGACCGCGTGAACAATCATGCCGGGAGCCAACCCGGCGTCGTCGGCGGGCATACCGGGAACCACGGCGGTCACCTTGCCTTCCTCGCTCATATCCAGACCGAGCGAATCGAGCGCAAACACTGTCTTCCGCTCCTTCTGCAAGTCTTTCAGATATTCAGAGGGAGTGGGCGAATATTGCAGGCGATAACCCAGCCGCTCCGCCACATCGAGCGCCAACTCGCCCTGCGGCAATTCAACGCGTTTGCGGAAGAATTCCGCCCAATCGTGTTCCGCCAGATCGTCCAGAATCTCCAAAACCTCTGCCAGTTCGTACGGTTTGACCTCGCCCTCGGCAGCCGGCGGCCCCATAAAGCGCCTGCAAAAATCATCCAGACTGCGCTGCCCGTCGGACAGGTCGCGAATGATCGCGTCGGCCTCCATCCAAATGAGCAGCCCTTCATTGTAGTAATCCTGTCCGCGGCGCAGATTCCCCCAGCTCGCGCTTCGCCCGCGCAAATGATAAGAAGCAATGGCGGTGTCCTCGAGCGAACGCCACCCCCGCCCTGTCTGCCGCATAAGGAAATCGATCTTGAGCGCGAGCCTCGGCAAATACTCCTCTGGCGTCAGCAAACCGCTGCGAACCGTCAGCACTTCGCCAAGATACTGCGTCAATCCCTCATACATCCAAAGCAGGCTGGTCCGCTCCGGACTGTGGAAGTTGGTGGTGAACATGGGAGCGGGCCGCCGATATTTACCGCACCACGAATGCGCATACTCGTGCGGCAACAGATACGCCGCCCAGCCCTTCCGCTTCTTCGAATCGACCAGGTCGCGTTCGCCTACGGCATTCAGGCTCGAAGCCAGATGCTCCAGACCCAGGTGCGGAACCTGATCGCTGCAAAGCACCAGAAAATGATAGTCCGCAAAGTGCGCTCCGCCGAATAACCGCTCCGATTCCCTCACCAGTTTGCGGTAATTGCCGGCCAGCGCTTCGTCGATCTGCAATGCACTCGACGATTCCGAGGTCAAGTGCATCCAAACCGGCGGAAAACCCTTTGTCTCCAGCGAAATCGTCCGGAACCGCTCGCCGCAAATCAGCGGGCTGTCCACCACCGTCCGCAAACTGGCCGGCTCGAAATGAACCCATGCTCCGCCGGTTTCCTTCGGCTTCAGCGCAGTGCCAAACCGCCACTTCTCCGGCAGGCGCACCCGCACCTCGGCATGAAACTCGTCGATGGATATCCCGTCCGGATAAAGCAGGCAGGTATTCCAGTTCAACACTCCCAAAAGCGAATTCCCGAACGTGTCCACGCCGGTCGAGTTCACCGATGGCTGGTTCGCAATATAATCAAGCCAGGCCACTATCCGGCGCGTCCCCGGTGGAACCTCGCATTCAAATCGATAAAGCTCCGCCTCATCTCGCCGCCAGCGGACCGCCTTTCCATCACCCGTCTCGAATCTCAGACCGGCCACGTTCTGAATCGGACCGGCCGGAGCGTGAATGCCCGGAATCCATTTGGGATACCACAACGCCACCTTGCCGTTGGCAGCGGCCGCGTTCGCCACGGGAATCTCCATCCGGGTTCGGACGATCTGCCGATGCAACTCGGTCGCATCGACCTCCAAAAGCATCGTCGGCCCGGCCGCCCAAAGCGGCGCGGCAAAACAGCAACAGATGCCCACCCGCAGCAGGCCTTGCCAATTGGGAGCCAAAGACATCTTCATGACCGATCAATAAGTGGCCCGTCCTCCGGAAAGATCGAAGACCGCTCCGGTGCTGAACGAACATTCGGCCGAACAAAGCCAGGCCACCATGGCCGCCGCTTCCTCCTTCAAGCCGAACCTGCCCATGGGGATCTTCGAAAGCATATAGTCGATGTGTTCCTGCGTCACCTGCTCCAGAATCTCCGTCTCGATCACCGCCGGCGTGATGCAATTGACCAGCAGGCCGGTCAAGGCCGTTTCCTTGGCGAGCGATTTGGTCAGCGCGATCACTCCCGCTTTCGAGGCGCTATAGTGTGAAGCGTTCGGGTTGCCCTCCTTTCCCGCGATGGACGCCACGTTCACGATCCGGCCGTATCCCTGGCGAATCATTCCCGGCACCAGCGCGCGGCAGCAGAGAAAAATGCCGAACAAATTGACCCCGATTACTTCATGCCATTCCTCCGGCGTGCATTCCCACAGCTTTTTGGTCACACCGGCAATGCCGGCATTGTTGACCAATATCTCGACAGGCCCAAACCCCTGCTCGGTCGCATCCGCGGCAAGTTTCACCGACTGCGGGTTGCTCACATCAACGACCGCGCTCTGAACCCGCTCCTTGTCATAGCGCTCCGCCAGGGAGCGAGCCGCGCCCTCCACACGCTCGCGATTGATGTCCCACAAACTGCATCGCGCTCCCGAGCTCAAGAGCCGTTCGGCGACGGCAAACCCGATGCCGCGCGCCGCGCCTGTGACGACTGCCGCCCGGTCCTTGAGATCAATCTGGTTCATCCGTTTCTTTCCTCCGCGGCCGCTCAAGCTGGAAAGGGTGCGAGCGGATGACTTCTGATCTTCAGGGGGAACGTCACGCGGCTGTTCTCCAGGGCGGACCGGTAAACGGCCATCACCATCTCAACAGCCCACGCGCCATTGCGACCGCTGCATTCCGGGCTGCGGTCTTCCGCAATCGCCTCCAGCCAATCGCCCACCGGGCCCGGATTTGGCGGAGAAGGAGTCTCGAGCAGCGAGCGATCGAACGGCTTCCACTCGTCCGTTCTCCCCTCGCCCGGCTTCCATGAGGTCGAATGGCGAATGAAGACATTGGGTGCAATGTCGCAATTGATCCGCGCCGCTCCTTTGCTCCCGAAAAGTTCAATCCCCCAATGGCCTACCGTCGCCCGCAAACGCGCATCGCTGGTAAACGTGGCATTGAGGCCGTCCTTAAATGCGAACTGTGCGAAAACCTGGTCGCCCGCCAGCCAGCCGACGTTATCCTTAACCACGCGGCGATCCTCCCGGGTCACATCACGCCCCTTCCACAGCACCCGTGCCGAGCAGGAAAGCGGATCGCCTGCGAAAAGCCGCATCAGATCGAACAAATGCGTGCCCAGGACCATCATGTCCTCGCCGCCAGCCCGGGCATCTTGTTTGCCGAACGCGCGCATCCCGGCGAACTCGCCGATCAAACCTCGCCCGATGGCCTGCTTCAACCCGACAATCGGAGCGGTCATTCGCATCGTGTGTGCGACGGCAATTTTTAAGCCGCGTTTTTCCGCTTCAGCAAGCAGCTCGTCCGATTCCACCGGCGCTGTGACAAAGGGCTTTTCACAATAGAGATGAGCGTTGGCGCGAAGGATATCCAGGGCGATTTGATGATGCTGATCGGCCTGGCGCATGCCCAGACTGACCAGATCCGGTTTTTCCCTGGCGAGCATTTGCCGGTAATCGGCATACTGCCGGGGCGCTCCAATCTTTGCGGCGGTCTTTGCCCGGCCATCTGCATCCGGGTCAGCCAGACCGGCCAATTCGATCCCGGCGCGATTGTTAAAAATGCCTTCCAGGCCGTGGCCGTAATCGCCCCTGCCGGTATGGCCGATGACGACGGCCTTGAGTCGCTTCTCTGATTGAGCCTGCATCGAATGAATTCCTGCGAGCGCCAGGGTCCCGGCGCAAGAAAGTTTTAGAAACCCGCGGCGGCTTCGGACCGCGCCATTGATTCGTTTGTTCGTTCCCTCAGGCATTTGGGCTTGCGGCAGACAGGTTGGGGGTCAGTTGTTCGATCCGTTATTCCTTGAACTTATTCCTCTTGTGCGCCCCCACCTCCGGCGCTTCCGGATTGACCTCCGGGCCGAAGTAGCGCAGGACCACAAGCGGTTCGGTATCGCTCGTGTTTTGAAAGGTCACACCGGCGCGCGCCGCCTCCTCCGTGCAAAAGACTTCGTCCTCGGTCAGTTCATTGAATCGGATCAGCTTCGGGCAATCCAGCGCCAGCTTGTTCATCCAGCCCTTGCCCTGAACGCAGATCAATCCGTAAGCGCCCTGATCCCGAATGGTGCAGGTGACACCGGGATCGACGGTCAACTCTTTGGCCGTGAAATATTGGACCCCATCGATTTTGCCATAAACGATCCAGCGATCCATATAACCGGCCGGGCGCGTCTCCGCCACCGGCACAGGCTCGAGGTAATGGTTGTCCTTGAAGCGCGGGTCCACGTTTGCCTTCCAATCGAGCTGATCCACCAGGTAATCGAGGTTCTTGTGGTGCTTCCTGGGGACATCCTTCACCAGCAAATCCCACGGCACATAGCGGCCTTCCACCAGTGATTGATACATGCCGAAGACGTCGGACCCCCACTGCGGCTCGTAGGTGCAGAGCGAGCCGGGCGCGTGAAGGATGCAGGGACCGACCAGCCAGCCGGTGCCAGGCTTCAACCGGTAGGCTTTGGAAAGGTCCAGGATGCCGTTATCGCCTTGATTCCAATTCTCCAGGCAACGGCGCACCTCGGTTTTGGTCGTGCCCGGTTCGATCCCGAAAAACGTGTAGGGAAAGTTGTTGCCTACGTTGTTGTGCTGCGGCGGAAAATAGTAGGACTCGGGCTTGCCCTCCTGGTGAACCAGTTTCGCCTGCTTTGCGTTCTGATGCATGTGATGCGGAATGGGGCCCATGTTATCGAAGAATTTGGAATAGACCGGCCACTTCCTGTACTTGCTCCAGAGTCTCTGCCCGATCAGCATTGCGCCGCACTCGGCGACCGCCTGCTGGAGCGTGAAACGCTGCTTTCCCACCAGGCAATAACTGAGTCCTTCGTCCGCTGTCCGGTTCTCATTCGCGGCGGGCGTCGTCGAAGCAAACCACCGCTCGTCAATCCCGCCCCGGTCCAGACCAAACGCATAGAGATCGTCCGGATGGAGCTTGAGACGTTTACCCGGTTGAAGAAAAGACCTGGGCACCCAGCAGGGAGCCAGGCGGAGCAGGCCTCCGGCATCATCGAGCGCCCCTTCGACGAGGGTTTTGACTTTCTTCGTGACGGTCTTGAGTTGATTGACGATGTTGATGGCCATAGTCAAAGCAGTTTTAAAAAGCCCAGGCGAACGTGCCGGGTCCGTAAACAGAGACCGGTTCCCGGAAGAAGCTTGCGCCGTATTCGGGGCAAACGGTTGCAAATCCGGTTTCCGCTGGCAAGTGTTCGTTTGCCCCAATCCCGCGGTCGAGATGGACTCGCGCCACGTTCGGAGCGCGGGAGTTATCTGGTCATGGCACCCAAGTTTGGAAATCGCAAATCTCTTCCCCGAATTCCAAAGAGGCTCCGTATCAGAGGCCGCAGTGCGGGGACGAGCTGCCCTGTTTCCCATGGTCGGAATGCTGGCGGCGGTTCTTCGAAAGCCCGTTCAACTCCAGTTGCCGCGATCAAGGCGCCGATTTCCTGATCCATTCCCGGTGCAGCCCCTGCAGTTGTTCCACCATTTCCGGATGAGCGCCCGCAAGATTTCGTCGCTCGGAAACGTCCTGCGCAAGGTTCGAAAGGAAGAGCTTCTGATCCTCGCCGCTCAGTGTTCCCCCGCCAGTGTCCCGGGCATTGCCAATCAACTTCCAATCACCCTGCCGCACCGCCCATTGCGGATTGTTTTCAGGACCCACGTGCCAATGAAGAACCTCATGCGGGGAAGGGGCCGCCGCCGATTTCGCCACCGCTACCAGGCTTTTCCCGTCAATGTCGGCTTCCAACAGTTTCAAACCGCAGAGCCCGGCGAGGGTGGGAAGCCAGTCGCAACTATGGGCTGCCTGCTCGCGCACTTCGCCCGCCGGCAAATGGCCTGGCCATGAAAGAATCGCCGGAACGCGAATCCCGCCCTCGAAGAGACTGAACTTGGCGCCGCGATACGGACCGGCGCTGCCGCCGCCGGCATGGGCGCGTTCCTCGGTTGAATGGCCGTGATCCGATTGAAAAATCACGATGGTCTGCTCGCGCAAACCGAACTTATCGACCTTGTTCAAAAGCGCGCCAATCCGTTCGTCCATCGTGGAGATGAAGGCAGCGTAGAGATTTCGCGGATAAGGCAGGCGCCGGTAGTGTTCGAGCCATTTGGACTCGCCTTGATACGGATAATGGGGCGTGTTCAGAGCAAAGAAGATGAAGAACGGCCGGTCCCGATTCTCTTCCATGAACCGGCCCGCCTCCTGCACCATGAGATCGGGAAAGAATTCGCCGGGATGATGGACTTCCTCGCCGTTGCGATGCAGGTCGTGCCGATTCGGCCCCTGCCAGTAGAAGAAGTGGGAAAAATTATCGATGCAACCGCCCATGTGCCCGAACGAGTAGTCGAAGCCTTGAGCATTCGGCATCAGCTCCGGTTGATATCCGAGATGCCACTTTCCGATGTGCGCGGTGGTGTATCCCGCGGCCTTCAGCATTTCGGCAATGGTGACCTGGTCCGAAGGCATTCCGCGGCCGCCGCGTTCTGAACCGGCATTTCCCGTCAGTCCGGCGCGCAACGGGTAGCGCCCGGTCAACAAGCCCGCCCGCGATGGCGAGCAGACCGGCGCCGCGGCGTAAAACTGAGTGAACCGCAGACCTCGCCCGGCGAGGCCATCGATGGCAGGCGTGAGCAAATCCTTCGCTCCATAGCAACCCGCATCCACCGAACCCTGGTCATCGGTGAAAATGATAATGACGTTGGGCTTTGACCCTTCCGCTTCCGCGGTTGCACCGGGCAAGGGAGATGTGCCGGCGAGACCCAGGATCAGCCCGCAAAGGATAGAGTAGTCGCTCATGATCAACGAAGCACAACATGCCCGATGACATTGCACAATCCGGCAAACGAAGACTCTCCATGAACCCTGAAACTGGTAGGGACATCGCGCTGCGATGTCCCCGCCCGCGCAGCAGCGGGCGGAATGGCTGCGCCGCTGAACGCGGCGCTGACGGCGCAGCGCGCCGTCCCTGGAGTTTGGACATTTGTTGACCGCCCGGGCCTGGGGGAAGGAGGACACTGAAAATACCGCTCGCCGAGGAGGGTCTTGTGCTACCGTTCCAACCCGAAGGGTTGCCAGAGGGTAGTCGGAGGTCGAAGCAACGCGGAGACCTCCCGGTCTGTGGGGAAACGAGTACGCACCCCAATGGGGGTGCCAGAGAGCTTCCGGCAAAGCCTGCGGCGGAAATGGGCACTGCGACCACGCAACGTTGTCGCCGGCGAGAAAACTCTGGCACCCCGCTGGGGTGCATGCTTTTTTGCCAACGCTTTCCGGAGGTCTCCGCTACGCTGCGACCTCCGGCTACCATCTGGCACCGCTTTGCGGTGCGTGACGGCGCAGCGTACCGTCCCTACCCTGGCAGTCGTTGCAGAAGCCGGAGCCAAAGCGCCGTCGCCGCTGCGCTCTGCCGGCGCATTCCAGAACTTCCGGATCATGGCCTCGATTCGCATCCAGATTTTGGAGGTTTTCACTTCCCACAAAAGGTCCCTAAGGGCGGAATAAAGAGGAGCGATTTAGGAAGCCGGTTTGTCGGCCTGGAGCAAACTGGACTTTAGGATTTGGCGCACCTTTTTTTGATCCGCCGTGGCGCAAGGCGTGCTCAGACCGCGGCCATGACTAGGAATCCGTGCCGGAAAGGCTCTGGCTATAGCCTGCGCAAATCCCACCTGTGGTGGACCGCTTTCGGCCTGGGTTGGTTCAGTCTCGTGGCGGGAGGGCTGGGTACCTTGATTCGATATCAGAACGCCCCCGGGGCGGCTGCACAACCTCCGGGTCACTGGCCTGCTGAGAGCCAAATCAGCCGCGATCCAATCAAGCCGACCCTGGTCATGGTCGTGCATCCGTTCTGCCCCTGCTCTCGATCCAGTTTGAGAGAACTTGCCAAACTAACCGCACAGTGCGACCAGGCTTTGCAGATCTCGGTGGTTTTCTGCAAACCTGAGGCGTTCAGCACGCAACTGGAGGAAACGGACCTGTGGCACATCGCCGGAAACATCCCGGGGGTGGAGCGATTCGCAGATTACGGAGGAACCGAAACAGAACGGTTCCGCGCCTATACCTCCGGTCAGGTTTTGTTTTACGACGCTGGCGGACGGTTGCAGTTCAGCGGCGGATTGACTCCGAGCCGGGGGCACGAAGGTGACAATGTCGGACGCGCGGCCATTGTGCGATTCATTCGAGGGGGCGCAGCGGGACATTTCGAGTCCTTCACATTTGGCTGCCCGTTATATTCTGAGATTCAACCAAGAGAATTATGCTGTCCGGAATAGACACCGAAACAGATGAGGTAACAGCGAGGCGGACGCAGGAGATCTTTAGCCAGCATCGGCAGGCGATTTTCAAGAGCATCGACCGGCTCTTCGCCGGTTTGATGGTGGTGCAGTGGCTGGCCGGGATCGCCGTCGCCCTCTGGATATCGCCCAGGACCTGGTCGGGAGAAGCCAGTCAAACCCATATTCAC
>CAZCUL010000492.1:0-4170 GCA_964501475.1 uncultured Verrucomicrobiota bacterium
GACCACGCTGCAACCGTGCACAATGGGCTCTTCTCCACTACATCGCGTTCAAGCAGCCGGAAGATCGAAAGTCCGAAGAAATCGCCCGTCGAGCTTCTGAAAAAACCCGGTTTCGCTCGCCGGATGACGAACTTAGGCTAGGCCGCGGGGGCTTCTTTCGCGGGGACTTCGACCCCTTCCAAGGACGATTCGGGAAGGCCCGTTTGCCAATTCACTTCAAATATCTTTACCGGCGTTCTGAAACCGCGAATCAATGCCGGGTCCAATTCCCGGCAAAGAGAGGCCAAGAGCGGCTCGTCCCGCCCAATATCGAGATAGGTCCCTTCACCAATCAGGATCCGATCCCGCCCGGCCAGCGATTCCAGCCGGCTGGCCAGATTTACTTCGCGTCCGAAGACAGTGTAGTTGAGAATGTGGTCGCGCGAACCCATCAGACCTACGGTCATCATACCGGTGTTCACCCCCACCCCGACCGCCAGAACTTTCAACGGCGGCAATGGCGCTTCGCCTCGCTGGGCCCGATGCGCGTTCTCCTCTTCCCGGCGCTTGTTTTCGGCAGAGCGCTCCCGGTTCAAGGCGTCGATGGCGCGTAAGCTCTCGATGGCGGCATTAATGGAGGCTATGGCATGTTTTTCTGTCGGACTGGGCGCGCCCCAGAAGGCCATCACGCAATCGCCGATGTATTTGTCGAGCGTGCCATCATGCTTCTTGACCAGATCGGCGATGGTGCCGAGGTAAAGGTTCACGGTGGAAAGAATCTCCCGGGATTGCTGGTCCACGTAGGCCTCGGCCTCCTTTCCAGCCAACCCCCGGGTTTGCACGTAATCTTCAGCCCGCGCGTGTTCTTCATCGGTCATCTCGGTAAACCCGCGCACATCAGCGAAGAAAACCGTCATCCGCCGGCGGGTTCCCCCCAGGGAGAGGTGCTTTGCATCGAGGAGTTCGTTCACCACGCTGGGCGAGACAATTTTTGCAAAAACGCTTTTGACTCGGCGACGCTCATTCTGTTCCACAAAGGCGCGATAAGTCACCAGGGCAAACTGCGTGAAAACCAGGCCGCTCAGAGGAAAAACCATTGGCACCCAGTAGCGCTCGTTAACGTAAAGATCGACCGCCGTCCACACGTAAGCCGCCCCAGACAGGACCACCGCGCCGGCCGCAAACAACGAGCGCAGTCGCCATGTCAGAATCGTGGAAACCGCGCCGAAAGCCGCGATCAGGGCCAACTCCCATTTGAGCGGCAAGCGCTGCACAAAGCGTCCGGTCAGGACGGAATTCGCCACATTCCAAAAGCGGCTGGTCAGGTAGGTCTGCTTTTCCAACGGAGTGGGTCCCAGGTCGGTCAGGTCGCTCCCTGTGGCAACAGATCCCACAAACGCGAGCTTCCCAGCCCAGCGATTGGTCAGTGATTCGGTCCGGCCAAGCCGGCGATCGCGTTCGCGCATCAGGAGAAATTCAATGGGCTCCCGGGTCAGGCGCGGATCGTAAGGCGTCACACTCCAATCGATGTAGATTTGGCCTGACGCATCGGTGGGGATGACGCGTTCGATGCCATCGCTGCCGCGGAGAGTAATCCGCCGGGCTTCAGGATCGATTTCCGCATTCGCCAGGTCGAGCTTGAGCGCCAGCGCCGCCATGGTAATGCCCATGTCCCAGATGCGCACCCGCTCGAACGCTCTTTGCAGCGTAACCGCATTGACCGGCGGCTCCTGCCCTGTAAGCTGTCGGTAGAGCACCACCTGATCGAATTGTTCGCCTTCCTTCAGCAAAATGACGTTCTGCCCCCCGCCGACGGTTGGAATCAAAATGCCCTTTTCGCCGATCTTCGCTTCCCGTAAATCCGCGTCCCACACGCGGGCCGCCTGTTTGATCAACGGATGCCAGACGTAATAATCCTCGAATGGCTTGACTCGCCGGAGGAGACCGTCGGAATCGGCTTTGGCGCCGATGTCCCCAATCGCCCAGGCACGGGCGCGAAAAGCCTCCGGCGGCAAAATGCCCTTGTCGGCAGCCAGAATGACGTTGCCTGCCTCGCGCAGTTGGCGCCCAAAAAACTCATCCGACGATTCACTCGATTCGCCCGGCAAAGATGTAGGCGGGTCTGGCCACAATTCGGCAAAGAGAACGTCAAAAGCGACGCCTTCGGCGCCTTGGGCGGCCAGTTCTCTCACGAGCCGCCCATACACATGCCGCGGCCAGTAGAGACGCGCTTTATAATCGAGCGAGCCGTCCAGCAACGCTTCAATGCTTTCATCGCGAATGTAAACAAAGCCGAGATTCGTGGCGGTTTCCGCGGGAGCTTGGGCAGCCAGGCGCACCCGCCAGTCGTAGGTCATCAATTCGAGGCGTTGGAAGATATCGAAGCCGGGGACGGACCTGCTGAACGCCGCCAGCAAGCAAATCAATGCCAGAACGCCCGCCGTGATGAGCAAAGGGACGAGTTTGAGTGATCTGAGCTTCACCGCGGCAAAATAAACAGAAAGCCCAGAGCAGCGTAAAGTTGCTCTGGGCCGAAAACTGGAACCGGCGCTTCTAGTTTTCCGGCGTGTCGTCCGAAAGGTCTGGATCAATGAACGGCTCTTTCAAAGGCGGTGGAACAACCGGAGGAAGGTCGCCCGGAGCGCCTCCGCCGGTGAATTGTCGCCTCACCTCATTAACCAGGTCTGGCGGTGCAGGCTGAACGCCTCCAATAGGCGAAAAGTAAACCGGCGGCGGAGCATTTAACGTGTAAGGAGTGGGCTGCCCGCCCGGTGGCACGTAAACAAAAACGATCTGCCCGTCCAGACAAACCAGGAAAGCGGTCGCCCCGATTCGATAGCGGGTTCCCCGAATGCCGGCGACCCCGTTTGGAACCTTGATTTCGTAACGTGATGCCGCGGAAAGCTTGTTCACATTGCCCAGAATGCTTCCCTCAGGCAGGTTCAACTGCACTTCCACCACCGTGTCCGCCCCTGTCTCCGTTACGGTCAATTTGTCCACAGCCACCGTCGTATTCTCAGTCACGCGAACAACGCCCGCCGCGCTTCCTAAAAACAGATCGACTGTTGAATCTCCGGCAGTCTTGATCGTCGCTCCCGATCCCAGAACAGTGCCGACCTTTAGAGGAGCGGCGGGAGCGCCTGCTGCCGCATAAACGGCCTGGCCTTGCACGGCCCGGACGACCGCTTTGCCTTCTTGTGGCTGAGCATGAAGCGGAAAGCTCAAGGCGGAGACTGCTAATACCAGCCCAAAAGCTATGCCCCGTTTTGCGTTGCGGATTGTGAATTTCATAGTCGGCGTCATTTCGAATTTGGTCCTAAGTCGCACAAAAATTGAGACATTTCTACCTGAGTGTCAATGGTATATTCGTCCCGCCGTGCCCCTGTTTCTGAAGGTTCTTTCCTTTCCGGGTCGAACCCTTTTCCATCTGAGAAGCAAATCGGAGGCCGGGTTTCCGCCCCGTTCGGTTCCCACGGCCATGTGGATGCGCACCTTCCTCACACGTAAACTCATTCCTCGCCGTTCCCAGGCTTTTTCTCCCAGGTGCGGCGCTGGCGTTCCGGCGGGCTGGTATCCACCTTTGCGTAATATGTCTCTTCCCCGAAAAGGTCGTCCGCAGCCTGTTGCAAGGCGCGTGATGGATTCACGAAGAATTTCTCGTGCGTCTCCACAAAAATGATCTCGCCCGTGGGACGCATGAAGCAGAGAAACAACGGGCATTTGCCGGGATGGGTCTCGGCGAGCTGGCGCACATTCTCCAGGCCCTGGGGAGTGACATGCGCGGTGTGCAGCCGAAGATGGACCTGCTTGGTATAGCGGCGCGGAGCGTCTTCCAATGGCATGATCTCCTGTGGAAAGATTTTCGGTTTGTCTTCGCCATTGTTCACTTCTCCCACTACCAGGACGGCTTTGTTGAGCACGAGCAAACCGCGGTATTTATCGAAACTTTCGTTCATACAAAGCATCTGGATGCTCCCTTCGAGGTCCTCGAGTGTGATCATGGCGTAGGGTTTGTTCGTGCGCTTGGAGACGCCTTGCTGGACGGCGCCAATCATTCCGCCAATGCGCGTGACGCTGCGATTGGCAAGCTGGAAGGCCGTTACCGAAGTGTGCAACGAGTACTTTTCCAGAATGTCCGCATAGGGCGTAAGCGGATGTCCCGTCACGTAGAAGCCGAGCAACTCCTTCTCG
>CAZCUL010000493.1:0-2513 GCA_964501475.1 uncultured Verrucomicrobiota bacterium
TACGCCATCGTGCAGGCGATCCATCACTACGACATTTGCTGCGGCAAGAACTACTACTACTATTTTAATCCGGACAACGGCCGGATGATCGTCCTGCCCTGGGACCTGGACCTGACCTGGGCGGACAATATGTACAATGCCGGCGACGGCGGGACCGACGAAATCTACGACGCGGGCCAGATTTTCAACCGGCCGGCCTTTCGTTTGGAATTGGGAAACCGCGTCCGTGAACTCCTGGATCTGCTCTACAATGACGACCAGGCCCATCGATTGATTGACGAATATGGCGCGTTGTTGCAGGGGCCCGGGACGAGTCCGAGCATCCTCGAAGCGGATCGGGCGATGTGGGATTACAACCCGAAGATGGTCAGCGGCACTTATACGCCGGACATCCAGAAGGCGGGCCAGGGCCGCTTCTACACCTTCCCTCTGGAGAGCGGCACCAATAGCATGTTGCGGGGCAGTTTTGATGCAACCCTCCGTCTGATGAAGGCCTACGTCAGCCGGCGAAGCCAGTTGACGAGTTATCCGGCTGGAACATCCTTGCGCACCTGGGCCACGGACACAGCCGTGCCCTCGCGGCCCAGCATCATTTACACCGGCCCGGCAGAATATCCGCTCAACCGTCTGACCTTCCGGGCCGGCGGCTATGCGGGCATCAATTCCTTTGCCGCGCGGAAGTGGCGCATTGCGCGCGTCATGCCGCCTGGCGCCGCGCCAGCCGATCCTTCCCAACCGAACTATTACGAGATCGATGCGGCCTGGGAAAGCGGGGAGATCAGCGACCCGGGCAGTCTCGACATCCAGATTCCAAGCACGGCGGTGCGCGCAGGCGCGACCTACAGGGTGCGTTGCCGGGTAAAGGATGTGACCGGCCGCTGGAGCAGTTGGTCGCTTCCCATCGAGTTTCTGTGCGGCGAGCCCGAGTCCGCCGCCGCGCTGCTGGCAAACCTGCGCCTGACGGAATTGATGTACAACTCGCCGGCCGGGAATGAATTCGATTTTGTGGAGCTTCACAATACTGGCACAAACCTGGACCTGGACCTGAACGGGGCAAAACTCACCCAGGGCATCGATTACACGTTTCAACAAGGCCAAACGATTGCTCCGGGCGGATATCTCCTGCTGATTAACACCACGAACTACGCCGCTTTCCGGAACCACTATGGAATCGATTCCAGCGTGGTGTTAGCCGGACCGTATGCGGGCAATTTCGCCAACGGGGGAGAGCAGGTCACCCTGCGCACCTCGGCCGGCGGCACGGATATTGTCTCCTTCGAATATAAGGACAGCCGGGGCTGGCCCCTGGCGGCGGACGGAGCCGGACACTCGCTCGTGCCGCGGGATTCCAACCTTTCCGGGCAGGCAAGCGGGGCGCTCAGTTACGGCGGCAACTGGCGCGCCAGCACCTACATCAAAGGGTCTCCGGGCCGGGCCGATCCGGCGCCGGAAGCGCGGGTCTTGTTGAATGAAATCGCCGCCCATACTGATTTCGTGAACGAGATCGATTCGAACGATTGGATCGAACTCTATAACCCTGGCGGTGTCGATTTTGTTTTTCCCGCGAGCTGGTATTTGAGCGACAGCGGATCGGACTTGACCAAGTGGATGATTCCGGCCGGGACGGTGGTGCCTACCCGGGGGTGGATCAGCTTCGATGAACAAACCGGCTTTCACAACCCCACCAATATCGGCTTCGGCCTGAGCAAGAGCGGCGAGCAGGTTTATCTGTCCTACCTGCCGGGAACCGCGGAGGACCGGATTGTCGATAGTGTGGCCTTCAAAGGCGAGGAGAACGACTGGTCGCTGGGCCGTTATCCCGATGGCGGGCTGCACTGGTATGCGCTCACGCCGCGAACGCGAAATGCCTCGAACGCGGCGCCGCAGCTCCACCTTTCGATCTCCGAATTCATGTATCACCCGCCGGACATTGGCGGGACGAACGACAACACGCTCGATGAATTCATTGAGATCTTCAATCCCACCGCCGACAGCGTGGCGCTGTTCGACACGAATGGCACCTGGCGTCTGGATGGCGGCGTGAGCTTTTCCTTTCCTTCGAACACGACTTTAGCGCCAATGAGCTACGTGCTGGTGGTCTCATTCGATCCGGCAAACGCCGCTCAGTTAAACGCCTTTAAGAGCAAGTATGGCATCGGAAGTCCGGACCCGCTTTTTGTCGGTCCCTACAGCGGCAAGCTCGCTAACAGCAGTGAACGGGTCGCCCTGGAGAAACCGCTGGCTCCGGACGCTCCGGGCGATTCCGTGAGTTGGGTGATTGTCGATGAAGTGGTTTATGGAGATGAAGCGCCCTGGGAGATCGCGGCCGACGGTTTTGGGCCTTCGTTGCAGCGGCAAAGCATGCTGCAGCACGGCAACGATCCGGCGAACTGGCGCGCGGCCGCGCCGACTCCCGGAAGCGCTTATGGCGGAGGCGTCCCTCCCACGATCACGTCGCAGCCATCGCCCCCCTTTCATACATCGCCGGCCGGAGCGGACGTAACCTACACAGT
>CAZCUL010000494.1:0-6289 GCA_964501475.1 uncultured Verrucomicrobiota bacterium
TGGGCAAATTACCGAACTATAGGGGTCGGCCCGAAGAAACTGTACCGAACGTGTACTTCGTTTGAAACAGGCAAGGACACGGCAGAGCAGCATCGCAATGGCTCGGTCTGCCTTCGCGTAGTGTTCCTGGACACTTGCCAACCCAATCGTCGTCTTCTGAAGCAGTCCGCCGCTCTCCCCGGGAGCGACCCTTCTCTTCCGGGTATTGGCAGCGCGTGTGCTTAAACCGCAAACGGGTCTAAAAACAAGCAGGTAGCTATGAAACTAAAGCAAACAATCTCATCCAAGGTCCGGCGACTCATTGCGGCCTTTTCACTCGTCGAGGTCAGCGTCGGAATGGGCGTGATCGGCACCGTAACCGTGGCGCTGTTTTCCGGCTTCACCAGCGGCTTTTTTACCATGCAAATGGCCCGCGAGAATCAGCGCGCCACGCAAATCATGCTGGAGAAGGCCGAAACCATCCGCCTTTACAGTTGGGACCAGATCAATACGGCGGGATTCATTCCGACCAGCTTCACAGCGACCTACGATCCTCAGGCCACCAATGCGCAGGGCCTGACTTACAACGGCACGCTCACGATCAGCAATTGCCCCATTAGCTCATCCTACGCCGACGACATGAAGATGATCACGATCCGGCTGGACTGGAGAACCGGCTCGTTGGACCGGTCACGCGAAATGGTCACCTACATCGCCCGCCATGGTCTTCAAAACTACATCTACTAAGCGTGCGGAGCGCAGCGGGGCGGGATTCACGCTCATCGAAGCGCTCATGGCGGCCGGGGTGACTGCGCTGGTATTCCTCGTAGTAACTTCAGTGGCGATGTTCAGCGGACGCAGCTTTGCAGCGCTGGCAAACTACGTCGAGTTGGACGATCACAATCGGATTGCCATGGACCAACTCACCCGCGATCTGCGGCAATGCAATCGCGTGACGGCCGCAACTTCGACAAGCTTGACCCTGGAGGACCCAGACGGCTCCACCATTTCCTATAACTACAGCAGTTCCCTGCGAACTTTAACGCGAACCAAAAGCGGAGTCAGCACAGTGCTGTTGCGCGGCTGCGACAAGCTGACCTTCGCGCTGGGGCAACGCAACGCAGTGGGCGCCAGCTATGACGTTTATGCAGCAGCGACCCCGGAAACCTGCAAGGTGGTGAATGTTTCCTGGGTTTGCACCCGTTCGATTTTTGGCAACAAGGAGAATTCTGAAAGTGTTCAAACAGCCCGAATCGTTATTCGAAAGCAAGGCACATGAAAACTCGTTTCTTAAAGAATCGCGGCGTCGCTGGTAATACGCTGCTCCTCACTCTGATGATCACCGGCCTGATCGGGTTCCTTTTGGCAACCTATCTCTCGCTGGTCCGGACACAGAACATGGCCACGATACGCTCTCAGGCGTGGAACGCCACCATTCCGGTGGTCGAGGCCGGGATTGAAGACGCCCTCATGCACTTGAACACTCACGGAGAGACCAACCTGGCCTGCGACGGCTGGCAATATCTGGATGGCAAATACATTATGCAGCGCCATCTCGGAGATCACTTTTACATTGTCTCCATCTTCAATTCCACGACCAACGGGCAAACAGTCCCGGTGATCACGTCCCAAGGTTATGTCTCGCTGCCGGTCCTGGTGGCTTCCGCTCGCACAGCGATGTTTGCCACCGTGGGAATTTACAATGCGGATGGGAAAAACCACTTGGGACGCGGGGTGCGTTGCGCAGCCAAACGCGATGCCCTCTTTACCAAGGGTCTGGTGGCCAAAGGCCAAATCGACATGAATGGAAACAACATTCTGACCGACAGCTTCGATTCCCTGGATTCGAACCACAACACGAACGGCCGTTACGACCCAAACAAACGCAAAGACAACGGAGACGTGGCGACCAACTCGGGATTGATCGACTCTTTAAACATAGGCAATGCGAATATCTTCGGCCGGATTGCCACCGGTCCCAATGGCAGCCACAGAATCGGAAACAATGGAGCCGTGGGAACCATTGCCTGGCAGGAAAGCAACAGCGGACTTCAGCCGGGCTACCACCAGGATGACATGAACGTGGAGTTCCCTGATGTGCAAGAGCCCTTCTCGGGAGGGGCCTTCACGCCCGGTGGGGAAACGATTGGAGGCGTAACCTACAAATACGTTCTGGCGAACGGCAACTACGAACTCGGTTCGCTCTCCATGAGCGCCGACGACAAGATGCTCGTGACCGGCAATGCCACACTTTACGTCCCGGGCGACGTAAGCATCTCCGGCAACGCTTATGTTCAAATCTCCGCCGGTGCGGTTTTGAAGCTTTATGTCGCAGGCGCCAGTGCCAGCTTGACCGGCAATGGCGTTGTGAACCAAGCCGGCAACGCGACCAACTTTTACTATTACGGCCTCCCGGGCAACACCAGCTTGTCGATCAGCGGTAACGGAGAAATGATCGGCGTCGTTTACGCCCCCAACGCGAACCTGAGTCTTAGCGGCGGCGGCAACAGCGACACCGATTTCTCAGGCGCAAGCATCTCGAAGAGCGCCAAGATGAACGGCCATTTCAAGTTTCACTACGACGAGGCGCTCGCAAAGCATGGTCCCAATCGCGGCTTCGTGGTTACTTCCTGGGATGAAATGGTGCCGACGGACATGGCCTACCTTGAAGGACAGATCAGCCTCTTCAACGACTAGAACTAGACGGCGATTGAGTCGCTCTTCGCGGCCGGACTCTCCGCACCGCTTTCTCCCTTCCCGAAAAACAGATAGACCCGGGCGAACCCCGTAGTTTTCGCAGTGCGACCGGACGAGATTCGGTTTGCGCGCTTTCCGCGAACCCGCTTTACTGGCGCGCCATGTCCGCGCGGCAGCTACGCCTTTTCGATCCGCCGAAACTGCTCGACAGCCGCCTGGGGACGGAATTCTTCCGCAGTTTGCCGCGCCAGCCGGGTATTTACCGAATGTTGGATCAACAGGAGCGCATCCTTTACGTGGGACAGTCCGGCAACCTTCGCAACCGTCTGAACAGTTACCGTTACGTTTACCCGGACCGTAACAGCCCCAAACTCGTTCGCCTGATTCATGCGACAGAGCGTATTGTCTGGGAAACCTGTGCGAGCGCGGAAGCCGCCCGTTTGCGGGAGAACGAACTCTTGCGACTCCATCGCCCCAGATTCAATTCTCTGAATTCCTACCCGAAAAGCTACTGGTACTTGGGTTTGAGATGGTCGGCCGTAGGAATCGTATTATGCGCTTTGAACAAGCCGGAGAAGGAGATGGAGATACACGGCGCGTTTAAAGGCTGGGGGTTATCCGGGTACCGCGCCTTACTTTGTGCGCTCTGGATACTGGCACATCGAGTCAACAATCCGGCAGGGTTTCCGCCGGGTTTGCTGACGGGCCGCCCTCCCCGCCAATTCGCTTTAATCGGGCGAAGCGGCACGGCAGGGGCCAATTTTGCTCGGTTGATCACTTGCGTGTCGGAGTTCCTTTCAGGAACGTCGGCTCAACTGATAGAATGTCTTCTACACGAAGCTCCGCCACCCGCCTCTTTGTTTCATAAACTCTGGCAGGAGGATCTGGTGTTACAGCTCCGTGATTTCTACAGGGCGGGCCCGGAACGAAACCGCAGCCTTCGGGATCGGTTTGGCATTCAGCGCAGCTTTGTCGCACAAGACGAGCTGGATGATCTGCTGGCTGCTGGGGCATGACGTTCTTGCAAAATGCTGCGGAGAACTTGCAAGACGCATCTCTTTTGGCAGGGCTCCCGGAACGCCCCATTGGCGTTAGCTGCTGATTTTCATCTACTTCCGTCATCCCACACGCAAAAACGAGGGCATGGCACGCCATGGGCTCATCGGCCATCCACCGTGCAGACAATTCACAACCACAATCTAAGCGCGAAGAGCAACGAGCTGAAGCACCTGTTCCTCGACCAATTGGAGACGGCGTTCGCAGCCGAAACACTGGTCGCCGACGCATTCATCGAATTTGCCGGCGAAGCCAGTTCACCGGACTTGAAGGAAGCTATCGAGGCGCACCGCGAAGAAACCCTGAACCATGTTCAGCGTCTCGAAAAGGTGTTCGGTGTGTTTAGCCAACCGATCAAACCCGGGAAGAACGACGCCATGCTGCGGCTGGTGGCAAGCGCGAAGCGGCTTATGAGCGAGCGCAAGGGCAGTCCCGGTTCCGATGCGGGTTTGATTGGAGCGCTTCAGAAAGTGGAACACTACGAAATCGCGCTATACGGGTG
Source organism: uncultured Verrucomicrobiota bacterium (assembly GCA_964501475.1). GTDB lineage: Bacteria > Verrucomicrobiota > Verrucomicrobiia > Limisphaerales > CAZCUL01 > CAZCUL01. Next base: position 4,235 of record CAZCUL010000494.1, read on the forward strand.
TCTGGCCGCCTGGGGCAGGCAGCTCCGGGAGGACGAAGCAGTGCGCTGGATTGAACGCACATTGGCCGAGGAAAAGGAAGCTGACGAAAGGCTGACGATTTTGGCTGAAGATTGGATCAATCGGCAGGCGGTGCAAGAGACAGTTGATGCGCGCTTTCCCGTTTCCCAACTCGCAAATGCAGCCTCTGCCATGAAGGTATGAAGAACCAGGAAACCAGACGATCGCGTGAACAGGCCTGGAAAGCTGGCGTCACGAAATGGGCGCTGGATCTTCATGGCCATGCCCAGGAATCGCATGGTGCGCATTTGCCATTGCCTCCAGCACGGACCAACTGGAGGCAATGGGAATGGAATACAAATCCCACGTGGGGTGCTGAAAACGATTTTCTCCAAGGGGGGCACGCTAAACTAAACTAGACTACCACCTACTGGAACAAACTCGCCAAACATCTCGGGAAGGAGTCCAAAAGATTCCTTCCCGTCCTCTTTTTGAAACGGGAGGGAATGCCATGGAGAGCCCGACTGACATGGATGCCGTTCGAAAGCGAGCCGAAGAGCTGGCGATGAATCACGGCCGTTCCCCGCAGGAGGAGGTCACTCGCGAAGACTGGGAGCAGGCCAGGCGTGAGCTTCAGAACCTGCGCTTGCCCGAACCCCCGTCGCCCAAAGTGATTTCCCCTGACCGCAGCCCTCCTCTCGATCATCTCCCAGGGCAAAAAGAAGATGTCTGAAGATCCAGCCCCGTTCCAGTTGGTTGCGGCCCTACTCCATAGCCATTAACCTTTCCCAAAGGCTTTCATTGAGAAGGACCTTTTGCAGGAATTCCTGACTTTCGTCCCGGGCGGGGGTTTGATTCGGATTGCCGGGGAACCGCATGGTGAAAGTCGTCCCCTGACCCGCCTCGCTGCTGGCCTCAATCCGTCCGGCATGATGATGCACGATAAAATAGCAGGCCATGAGATTGATGCCGTATTCCATAGGGCTATCGCTGCGCACCACAAACGGATCAAAGATCAGCCGCAAGGCTTCCTTGGGAATGCCGGGGCCATTATCCTTTACCTGCGCGACCACCTCACTGGTTTGGTCGTTGAACTCCGCCGAAATAGTAACCTGACTTCCGGCCGGGAGGCTCACAATCTCGTCCTTCAATAATAGTTCGAAGAGCCGGTAAAACTTGGCTTTATCGACGGTGAGCGTCGGCAGCGAATCCGGCACGGCATTTTCAACCCGAACGTTTTTGGCAGCGAACCCCTCCTTCAAACTCTCCGCCACCTCGCTGACTACCGTGCGCAAATGAACCTGATCGCCAAACTCGAAAGCGGGTGTTTCTGAAGCGGCCCAGAGGTCCTTGAGCATTGTGTTGATCTTTTCAATCTGTCCCTGAACGTTCTGGTAGTACTCCTTCCAAAAGTCCGGATTGCGCAATCCATTCAGATCGATGTTCTCCTCGCGCAATTTGGTCGGCGCCAGATCAAGGAAGGTCTTCACCGCTACCAGCGAATTGCGGATGTGGTGGCTTAAACCTGCGGCCAGCAGACCAAGGCTCACAATCCGATCCGCAATCATCATATTGTGAAGGACGGACATTTTCTCCTTCATGAGCTGGTCCCGCTCGCGCTGGACAACAAAGAACTCCAGGGCGCGCTTGAGTGTGCTCTCCAGTTGGGGAGGATCCCATGGTTTGGTGATGTATTTGTAAATAGCGCCGGTGTTGACCGCGGCTACCGCCGCATCCATGTCCGAATAGGCCGTCGCCAGAATCCGAATGATACGCGGGCGGAGGAGGCGGGCCTTTTCCAGAAGCCAGACGCCTTTCTCGCCGGGCATCCGCTGATCAGTCATGAGGATGCCAATGTCGTCCTGCTGTTCCTCAAGGATCTTGAGGCCGTTTTGGGCGTTCGAAGCGGTAAATATCCGAAACTGATCTTCGAAGGCGCGACTAAAGTATTTGAGGGACTTCTCCTCGTCATCCACATAAAGGATGGCGAACTTTTTGTAATCGTAGGGACTCTGCTCCATAGCGGCCTTTTCAGGTTAATGTTTGACTCGGCGCCG
>CAZCUL010000495.1:0-3660 GCA_964501475.1 uncultured Verrucomicrobiota bacterium
CTAAAAACAGGAGTTCGAACGCGATGCCAGCCCCGCCCGCATAAGTTTCAACGTAATGGCAGTCTGTAAGCCGATTTTCGACGAGCAGCGTTCGGACGAATGGCGCCAGCCGCGCCTTTCCGCCGGGGTAACGTAGTGGGGTGTTGAACGTCATCACGAGGTTACGGCCGAACAGCCTTTTTTCAGTCAACTCCAGATTGTTGTGACAAATGGCTCAATTGCGTCCCAGGAATCGCGTAGATCGGCGGGTTTCGGCATCACGTGCGGACTATGCACGTATGCATTAAGGGTTTCCGTGGAGAGAATCTCGTGAGGGCTCGTCGCCGCGAGTCGCACCGGTTTCAGCGCAGCCTTTGACATAATCCCTTGCGTCTCCATGTTGTCTGCCACCGCCTTCAGCTTGTTGTACAGCGTCACTTTGGTGTTCGATGGCAGCGTAATTGCCTTTCTCTGCATGTAGTGATCCACGCTCAGTTCAACGAAGACGCGGAGCATCGCGGCTGCGCAATTCGGTAATGCCTCGATCTTCAACTTCCTGCGAAGCTCGTTGTAAATGGCATTTATTCGCGGGTGGGCGATTTTCAGCCGACAACTGATCGGGATCAGCGTCAACCTCACCGTGGGCACGATTTTGACGCGCGGCTTATTCGGTGCTGGCTTCTCGATCTTACCGCCGCGCTTGACGGCCCATTCCGCAGTTGTGGCAGGAGCGGTTTTTTGCCGCTGACTCACCTTAGTAACGTACTTCGCACGCTTCTTGTCGTCGTAGATGTCTTGGACCTTGATCTTCTTGTAGGCGATGTCCTTCACGATGTCGGTGAGCACGCCCACGGTCCAATCCTGGTCATACTGGCAAACCAACTCAGCGCCGCGAACTTCGAGCCCGAGCATTTTGATAGCCGCCGGGTCTTCAAGAATGCGTTCGAGATTCGTGACGTACATCTTGGCAAACTTCTTCTTGTCTGTTTCCGTGATACTCGGTTGCTGCGCCACGAGGTCGATGACCTCTAACGTTACTTGCCGGTTGCCCTGTGCTTCCTTCGCGCGGCGAATTGCTATCGCGCTCCACGGAATCATGGCCGCGCCACCAAGGCCGGTGTCGTGCTTGCGTTGAATCCACACGAATGCTTCTTGTTTCGTAGGAATGACCATGCACGTAAGGGACTTTGGAACTTTGGTGCCGTGAGATGTGGCCATCGCGTGGAACTTCTTTTCCAGCGGCGTGTTCGCGGCTAATGCAGGTTCGCGCAGCAGTTTCAGCATTGTCACTCGGCGATTCCCTTCAAGAACGCGGAATTTCGATGGATCGTCCGATGGACAAACCGTGATCAGTTCGATTGGGCTGAGACCAATTTCCAGAAAATCGTCGGCCAGTTCCACGAGCTTCTGTCCCTGCTCCTCAATGATGGCTTGAATCGCTTCGTGCTGCCCAACTTGCGGTCCAATCCGGTAGTTCTCGGTGTCGAGTTGAAGATCCGAAAGGTCAACGTCTCTTAACTTGGATGTGTAGTCTGAGGTCGCCATAAGCTGGGGGCATCATTTGCGCCATTAATGGTTCCGAAGGTAAAAATAAAAGTGCGGATCGACTATCGTCAAACGGCGCTTTTCATCGTCCCAGTCAATCGGTAGAGGCTGATTGCTGAAGAGCGATTCATACTGCTGCAACGCGTTGCGGATGTTCGGTTCCTTCGTGTCAACCAGCAGCTTTCGGACTCGCTCGCGGAGTTGGTCGAATCCGAGATTGAGGAAGGGTGGGTTTTCCCTCAGCGCCTTGAGCAGACATTCATAAACATCCGCACGTCCACCGGAGCGTAAGCGATATAAACGCCGCTGGCTTCCCCTTCTTGGCGGGCCTTCGCGTAGGATTTGCAAGGCGCGCGTCTGCTCATAGGAGCGTATCGCGCGACGCAGTATTTCCGGCAACATTGCGCTCGTCGGCGTAACTGATTCGAGCGGGTGATCCAATCCTTGAGATCGACATGCTTCCAAACACAGGGTCTGCATTATCTGTGGAGATCTTACCGCTTCCCGTGCAAGAAGACCGTTGAACTGCGGCACTGAAGGAAACCCCACGAGCGGAAACCCTTTCCCAGCAATCTCAGCCAACTCGTCGTCACTCCAAAATTCAAACGTAACCGAGAAGAAGCGCCCAGCTAAATCGTGGTTGTTTCGGATCGGATCGTCGCCTCGATGAGGGACGCTAAGACAGACGATTCGCAGGCCGGCGGAGGCAGCATTCTTCATCTGCCGTGCAATGGTCGGTTGGACCTCACGCGCAATGTAATGAAAGTCGTCAATTACCAACGGAATCTCGGCAGCAATAAGCCTGTCGATACGTTCGCTGTGTGACAGTTCGTGAAATGATTTGTCGGTATCGTCAGTTACCTGCCGATACGCTTCGAGCCAAAGATCGTCGGCTTTGCCGATGGCGTCTCCGGTCACGTACATTCGCTCAATGCCCTTTTTTGAACCAAAAACTCGGTCGCACAGCGTTGTCTTGCCGGATTTTGATGGCCCCGACACAGAAATGATTTTGTTTCTCTGGTCGCGCCCCTCCAAAAGTTCCTCCTCTTTTTGTCCCGCTTCGAGGGCGACGTATGTGTGCTCGGGATAGCCATCCGTGACAAAAACTTCTTCGGGTAGCATAAAATTGGTTCCGTGCGGTTTTGCCTTAAACGAGGCCGCCCGTCCAGTGCTTGCGAACGACAGCTTTCGACGAGAAAGGCGGCAATGAGTTTGGAGAGGAAGCGCTGGCGCGCGCCCAACAGTTCCTGGGGCAGCGGCGTGGCGTGCTCGACGGGCGGCGTGCGCAGGCATTCGAGGATGTTCGGATTGGCTTTGAGGGCCATGACGAGGAATTTCTGGAGTTCCCAGTAGGCTTCCTGGGTTTCGTTGTTCTCGATCTGCTCGGGCACGCCGTAGAGGGACCAGTGGAGTTCGGCGGGCGGGAGGTAAATGCCGTGGCGGTCCACGTCGGATTCGTCGGCGCTCAAGCCGAACGCCTGCGAGCCCACGACGCAGCGGTAGATGATGAACGGTTTCCAAAACTCGAAGTCGGAACTCGCGGGAGCGGCATCGCGCCCCACGGCTTCATCTGCTTTGAATTCTTTCAGGATGGAAAATTCGGTGCGGCGCAGCATGGCTTCTGCGCCGTCGTTGAAGCGAACCTTGTAGGCATGCTGCGCGTCGGCGGGTGAATCGGTGATGACGGCGACCGTGCCAGCCGCGATGGGCTGTCCACCGCCAATGCGGTTCGCGTCGTTGCGCGTGACGACGCGTGTGCCGGGCGAGAGGATGAGATGAACGGGGTGGCTCATTTCAATCAGGAGGCCAAAGTTTGTCCACACGCAGCCGTTTGGCGATTATTTCCGCCGAGACGCCGAACTTTGGCGCGATGCGCGCGGGCACTGCCTGTTCGTCCGGGCTGGCGCAGAGTGTTCGCACTTTCTCGGCAGTGTAGTCGGGGAGCTTGACGACGCGGAGTTGTTCGCCATCGGCGTCGAGTTCGTGGGCGAGTTCAGCCGCGATTTCAACCTCGTCTTCAGTGATTGCTCTGTCACCCATCGGAATCGCCGAATGCTATTCGGAATCCCGTCGTGCGACAAGGGCGGCATCGCGATCGAGTTTCGACTCCTGACCCCGACCCTCTCCTCGATCGAG
>CAZCUL010000496.1:0-6061 GCA_964501475.1 uncultured Verrucomicrobiota bacterium
ACAAACTCGGCGAGCGGGGTTCCTTCTTTCGCGTCGTAACCGGCCCCTAAAAGAAAATGTATCTTCTGCCCGCTCACCCGCATGGGGATTCCCGCAACCCGGGTTGGGAAGAACGATCCATCTCGCGCCGCCCCCATCCCGGTAACCTCCACCCTGCCTTCAATGATAAACGGAATCCCATCGAGTTCGTGGGTTCCCCGGGGAGGAACGGCCCATGAGTGATCGACGCGATGATGCGCGAAAGGGACGCTAAAGAACTCGCGCAAGTTGATTGGATGAAAAACGGCGTCTTTGTCCCTGCCGCCGCCACCGCCCTGCGCCCAAACGTCCGGAGCGGCATACATCATCAGCAAGCCTGCCGCGAAATAATGGCCCGCACGAACAGAGAGACCGGCAGTCATAATCAGATACTGCCGCCCACCGGAAGAGATTGGCAAGTGGTTCCAGCAAACTCTCATTGCAGCGCGGCTGTCAGCAGCCGCAGCGCGAACGAACTCGAAAGGGCCCTGGGGGATTTTCCCGCGTCATCGCGTTTCCTATCTGCTGCGAGCACAGGTCTTGAGGAAGGGAAAAATCGGTAGAGGACTACCGCCCGTCCTCCGTAGCAATACTGCGGAGGGTGGACACTCCAAGACGCTTCGCGATTACCGGAGCCGCTGGGAAGTCCGATGGCCCCGGGACATAGCAGACCCGGGCAGTCAAACTTGGCAGTCTGCGCTACAGCCGGCGGCGGTTCCAGGGTTGCGTGTGCGTCGTTGTGTCACCACATGGCCCAGCAGCCGTTCTCATCCCATTGTTGGGAGCCGCGGTAGATGCGCATTTCGCCGACGTTCCTCCAGGAGACGGAACCATCGAGCAAGCCGACGTTCCCGCCGAGGGCGCCGATGTCGGCCGATGAAGCGCCGGCCGCGCCTGGGTTTGAATAATCACCGGCGATCAGGACCGGTCCACCTTTTCCATGCGGGGCAAACGTTTGCCCGTAGCCGGGCGACCAATCGTTCATATCCGAGAGGAGGACCAGCGTTGGATCGTCGGTTAAGCGCTGAGGCGAAATCCATCGATTGGTGTAAGCCGGCAGCGCGGGCCAGGGAGTGTTGGTGTGCCCCCCGTGATAGTTGTATCCCACCACAAAGCCGTATTCCTGCTCTTCGAAAGGGGCGGCAACGTGCTTCTTGATGAAGTAATCCGCGAAACTCGGGCAGTGCATCATTCGGTCGTTGCCGCTGTAGCGCACAATGGCGTTGCTGGTAGCCGTGCTCAGCACTGGCAGATGATCGTCATCCGCGGCCTTGTTCGAGGCGCCCGAGGGGAGATATTGCTCGTTCTCATCGCCGTAAAGATGCAACGCGAGGACGAACTGCCGCATGCTGCTGGTGCAACTGGCGCGGCGGGCGCGTTCCTTGGCTCCGGCAAGGGCGGGCAGGAGCAATGCGGCCAGGATCGCTATGATCGCGATCACTACCAGAAGCTCGATGAGAGTAAACGCCAGGCAGGGCGAAGGGAGCGCCAGCTTTTCGCGATGACTGAGACGGTCCATAGAGATCATTCCTGCTCGCGGATGATAAAAAAGCGATTCGAGCCAGTGCCCCAATCGATGTTGTCGATGCGAACCGCCCCGTTTGTGAGCACGGGCCGGTTCGTCAAGGAATCCCATAGCGGCAAAGGCTGCATCAAGTCCGTGGACGCGCGAAGTTCCATCCCAGCCAGGCGATTCGAGTCCAGTGCGGCGCCACTTGCTGTTCGGGCGGTGAGCTGAAGCAGATTGGGGCCGGCTGGCTCAGGAGGATTCAGGACAAGGTCGGGCACGGAAAAATCGAAGCAGGCCGTGTAAGAGGTGCTCCGAATGTAAACCTTCCCATCGCAAACCGCCGGACTGTTCCAGCACTTGTTGGTGGCGGTGTGCCAATAGGGAATGGCGTTAAAGCGCGCGACCTGCACGTAAGCGTTGGTGTCGGGCTTCACCAACACCAGGTCGCCCTTTTCGGTCAGAGAGAGCAGATGGTCCCGGACCAGGATCGTCGCACCGCGTCCGAAATCGTTTGTGGACCACTTTACATTCCCGGTCCGCATTTCAATGCATTTGAGCTGGGCCCGGACGCTGTCGAAGGATTGAATCCCAAATTGCCCGTAAAGGAAGCCCTCGTGAACGACCGGAGTCATCCAATGGCTCGTGGGATTATTCGTGGACCAAAGATGCGTGGTCGTCCATGTGTTGTCGGTCAACGAGGCCTGCATGGCAACCGAGCGCATCCCGTAAGCGTGCGCTCCGCAGACAAACACCATATCTTCATAAACCACGGGCGAGACCCCAATGGAAAATCTGTAGTTGAAAGGGTAGCTGAACTTCCACAGCCGGTTTCCGGTCAGAGGTTCCAGCGACACCAGGCCGGCTTGCGTTGCGAAAATGAGCTGGCGAACGCCATGAATCGTCGCCAGAACGGGGGTGGAGTGGGTCAAACCCTCATTCTGTGACCGCCACGCGAGCCCCCCATCACTCGTCCTGAGCGCCATCAATGTATCCGTCCCGGAATTCGCGTTTAAATAGATGAGCCCGTTGTCCAGCACCGGCGAAGCGGCATTTTGCCAGTCGATAACGCTGCTTCCATAGAGGGTTCGCAGGTCCTTCTCCCAAATCACAGCGCCATTCGTCGCGTTCAACCGGTGGAGTTTCAGGTAAGACGTGAGAACGAAAACCGACCCGCCTTCCACCGCGGGCGTCGTGCGCGGGCCATCATCGAACCCTACGCCGCCATCGGGATACGCGGCATCATCGAGCGGCACGGCCCAAAGCTCGGCGCCAGTGCCCGCATGCAGCGCCACGCAGAGTTCTTTCGGTCCGCCATTGGTCGTCCGGCGCACTTGCGTAAAGACCCGCCCATCGGCCACGACCAGACTGCCAAGGCCGTTGGTCAGCACAATTCGCCAAACCGGATTAGTGACCGCGCCGGTCCACTGCCTGGTGATCCGGTCGGTCGAAACGCCGTTGTGATGGGCGCCGCGATACTGAGGCCAGTCCGCCGCGGAGGAAGCGTTGGTCGAAACAAGAAGGAGAGCCAAACTGCATCCCTGGAGAATGGCACGTGGAGCCATAAAGCTTATAATCGATGACTTTCTTGAAACCGCAAGTACCGCCCGCGTCGCCCTTGTAACGCACGTCGGACAGGCTTTTTATTTTCCATTTTGTGGGAGACGAGATTACGAGACGCATTCTTTGGTTTGTCGGCCGGCGCTGTGCTAGGGAACCAATGTCAGAGTCTCCTCACGTCGTCTTCTGCAGATTGAATGGCATCACGTCCTGGCTCGCGGAAACGACATGCGCTGCGGGGAAAATCCGATGTGCGGCGCGGGTTCATAACAGGCGGCGGAGACGAGGAAATGGAGGTGGCCGTAATTTGGCGGGTGCGGAAGGGAATGCCACGGGCGGCGTTGTTCTTGCGCCAAGAGAGAGCTTCCAAATGTAACGAGGCATGAACATGGTCATCAGTACGGAGTCCCGGCTTCAGCCGGTGGGGCGTTGGCCTTGCCGGGCGCGTGGCAAGTTTTCATAGGCATGGTGTCTGCGCACGCCCCGCCGCCTGAAGGCGGGACTCCATACTTCACGGCAACGTCCGCTCCAGTTCCTTCATGCCCTGCTGGAGCCAAGGGCGTTTCGTTCGCGGCGTGGTCGAGCACGTCGGACAGGCTTTTTTGTTTTCCATTTTGTGGGAACGAGGTTACGAGATTCATTCTTTGGCTTGTCGGCCGGAGCTGTGCTGGGGAACCAATGTCAGAGTCTCCTCACGTCGCCTCCTACAGATTGAAGATGTTCGAAGCCTCAGCCTACGGCTGGGAGCTTCCTGACTGCTCGTTTTCGCTCTTGGCATTGTTTGTCTGAAGATTTTCAATGGTGAGGGCAAACCATGATTGAAACCAGTGCCAATCGGCTTCAAATTGCCCCCTGGCTTAAGGCGCTCCGTATATGAACAGAAGTTTGCTTATTTGGATGCTGCTCTTTTCTTTCGCGCTCGCCTCGCCGGCGCCGGCCGCCGAAAGCGGAAAGGATCGAGGCGCGGCCCTTTTCACCAATTACGATTCCGAATCCTTCCGGAAACTGAAAGCTGCGCAGGAGCGCATCGACCCCAGGCAAATCAACAAGGTTCTTTTGGATGCGGCTGTTTTCCACGAAACGAATCGCCGCCGGGAGGGGCATGAACTGAGCCGATTGGCCTACAACGAAGCCGCCCGAAAAACCGCGCGAATGCAGTCGGAAGCCATGGCCAAACACGGGTTTGTCGGACACATCAATCCGAAGGATGCGGAGAAACGGACCTTCGACGACCGTGCGCGCCTGGCGGGACTTCGTCCTGCGCTCCTGGCTGAGAATGTTGCGTCCACCTTTGGCCGCCAATACCAGGCCGGCGATAAATTCTTCATCCGCGAAGAGGGCGGCCGGAAGATTTACAGCACGACACCGGACGGGCCGCCGATTCCGATGCACACCTACGTGAGTTTTGCCGAAGCGCTGCTGGCCGGCTGGATGGAGTCGCCGGGACATCGCGAGAACATTCTGCGAAATGGAGTGGAGTTTCTGGGATGCGCCTGCGAACCTTCCAGCACGGAAACAGAGATGGAGAAGTTTTATTGCACGCAGATTTTCTTCACGCCGTTGCGTTGAACAGGAACCTGCCCGCTTGAAGAGCCCGTTTGAAGCCATGCCGCCTGCTGAAGCCAAATGCCGCTCCCGAAGATTTGCCATCGTTGCATCGCTGTTCCTGTCTGCATTCATCTTCGCTCCGGGAAGTTTCGCCGCGGCGCCGCGTCCGAACATCATCCTCATCATGGCCGACGATTTGGGTTATGAATGCATTGGGGCGAACGGCAGCACATCCTATCAGACGCCGGTGCTTGACCGGCTCGCGGCCACGGGGGTGCGTTTCGATCATTGCTATGCGCAACCGCTCTGCACGCCGACCCGCGTTCAATTGATGACCGGCCTTTATAACGTCCGAAACTATGTTCGGTTCGGTCACATGGATCCGGGCGCCACCACCTTCGCGCATTTTTTCAGAAAGGAAGGATACGCCACTTGCATTGCGGGCAAATGGCAATTGGGCCGCGACGTCGATTTGCCAAAAAAGTTCGGGTGGGACGAGGCCTGTCTTTGGCAACACACGCGCCGCCCACCGCGCTTCGCAAACCCGGGCTTGGAAATCAATGGCGTCGAGAAGGACTACGACAACGGCGAGTACGGTCCGAAGCTGGTCAACGATTACGCGCTCGACTTCATTTCCCGCCACAAAGACAAGCCGTTTTTGCTTTATTATCCGATGATTCTCACTCACTCGCCTTTCCAGCCGACACCGGAGAGCGAGGATTGGGACCCGCAGGCGCGGGGCGAAAAGGCAAGCGACGCGGCCAGGTATTTTCCCGGGATGGTTCATTACATGGATCAGATGATCGGCCGGCTGGTGGCGAGGCTCGACGAGCTCGACCTGCGCAGGAATACAATGATCCTCTTCATCGGGGACAACGGAACGGGCAGGGGCGTAAAGTCACGGATGGGCGAACGGGTGGTGAGAGGCGGCAAAGGCTCGACCACTGCCGCGGGCATGCATGTGCCGATGATTGTCAACTGGCCGGGAAACATCGTGTCGGGAAGGGTTTGCCCGGATCTTGTGGACAGCACCGATTTTCTGCCGACGATCTGCGAAGCGGCGCGCGTGCCTGTACCGGCGGAGGCGATCATGGATGGACGCAGCTTTCTCCCGCAAATGCGGGGAGAGAGGGGGGATCCGCGCCAGTGGGTTTATTCCTGGTACTCACCGCGCGGTGAGCCGGTGCGCGAGTGTGCGTTCAATCGCCATTACAAACTCTATCGCTCGGGAGAGTTTTACGACCTCGAAAAGGACATCGAAGAAAGGCACCCGCTGAAAATCAGCGACCTGGAAGGCGAAGCGCGTGAAGCGGCGGCGTTACTGGGACGGACGCTTGAGCGGTTCGCCGATGCCCGGCCTGCTCACCTGATGGATGGGAGATAGTTCGGCTGCGTAGAGGCGAAGGGAAACAGCGCCGCCCGAAGCCC
>CAZCUL010000497.1:0-13355 GCA_964501475.1 uncultured Verrucomicrobiota bacterium
ATCGGTGAAATTGCCATTGCCTTCGTTTCGATAAAGATAAGGGAATGTGCCGGGGAAATTCATGGGCGGCCCGTAGGCGCGGCCGATACCCACCAGCCGGTAATCGACTTCGAAATCGATCTCGCGCGACCAGCGGACGTAGTTGCAGACGAAAAGATCGAGATCACCGTCGTTGTCGTAATCGATCCAGGCCGCGCTTGTGCTCCATTCGTTGGTTCCGCCGCCCACTCCGGCCGCAGCCGTCACATCCTGGAAAATGCCCCCGCCTTTGTTGCGAAACAGGCGGTTCTGGCCGGCTGCCGTGATAAACAGGTCCACAGCGCCGTCATTGTCATAGTCGCCCGCCGCCACACCCATCCCGTAGAGACCGACATCAAGTCCCGAGCCCGCGGTGCTGTTTTCAAATTTTCCTTTGCCGTCATTCCGATAGAGTTGCGCAGTGGTCGGCTCCTTGCCGGGCGGAATGTTCCAGGGCCAGTAGGTCCCATTGATGAAAAGCAAATCCTGGTCTCCGTCGCCGTCGCAATCAAAAAAGGCCACGCCGCCCCCCATTGTCTCGGGAAGCAGCTTGTCGCCGTAAGCGCCGTTGTTGTGAACGAAATCAATCCCGGCGGCTTTGGTAATGTCGGTGAACTTGACTGTCGGCATCTCCGCTGCCGTGCGTTCCGGCTGCGCGGGCGCGCTCAACCTGGTGACCTGTTCCGGCGGCGGAGCCGGTTTGCGATTCAGATAAACCAGGGTTCCGGCCGCGCCAATCGCGATCCCAATGAGAGCAATTGCCGACCAGCGAAAGGCCCGTCCGATAACGGCATCGTCCAGGTGCGCGATTTCTTCGCCGGCATCGGGCAACGGAGGAGAATCCGTCTTCGTGGCTTTCTTCGAATCGTCTTGATCCATTCAACGTAGGGCAGGCGTCTCGCCCGTCCGCGCCGGCGAAGCCGGCGGAGTTCCAGATCGACTGCTCGCGCTGATGCGCTCGCTGGAGAGGCGGGAAGCCTGTCCTACCCCTTGAGGCGCCCCCTCCAGTTCCGGCGCGCCCCGCCTTTGCAAGGAGTAAATCACAATTGACTGCGCGGCATGATCGGCCGCCGGATTGTTCCGGCGGTGAATGGCTATGGCGCGGTCGCGGGCATTGTCATCCGGACGGTACCGTTCGTGGAGCCGGCGATGGTTTTCCGCCAATTCTTCATTCCCAAGCTGAGCGTGAATGAGCGCCAGGTTGTAATGCGCGGTCAGATTCTCCGAGTCCAGCCGCAACGTATCCTCGAATCGTCTCCTGGCCTGATCCAAATAGGTCCGTTGGGCCGCCGGATCGCCGCGCTCCAATTTGGCCCGCTCGAACAGGGTCTGGCCGAGTTCGTTGATCACCTCGTAATCTTTGCTGAAATCGAGCCCGCGTTCGACCAATTCGGGATAACGATCCTCTAAAATGCTGCGAAATTCGGCAATGGCCTTGTCGAGAAAGCCATTCTGCTTGTTCACCAGGCCGTTCAGCCACGCCACCGTCCAGCGCGCCGCCGGCGGGTCAAAATTCGCCGCCCTCTGCAACGCCGCCACCGCTTCGCCGAGCCGTCCCTCCTTGAAGTAAACCCGCGCCAGATTCAAGGCGCCGTCCGCCCGGCCCAGCCTCTCGACCTGCTCGAAGGCGTGCGCGGCTTGAATCAGCTCGCCCTTCTCGCTGCCCTTGTCGCCCTTGAGGAGCAATCCGATGCCGTAATCGTTCCACCGCTGCCACTCGGGAATTCCGGATTTGAAAGTTTCCGGTTCAGATTGAGCCGCGCCCGCAACAGGAAAAACCACTTTGTCGGACGCAATGGTGACTATGGGCAAATCGTTCGTAACCTGGAATGGTGCCCCATTCGTATAGCCGTCGCCGTAAACGTAGTTCATGTAGATGGTGTCGAACTTCCGGTATTGCAACTTCGCCTCCACCTCCAGCGGCCCAGTCGTGCCTTCCGGAACCGTAATGCTGAAATGCACGACTTGCCCGGCACCGGGCGGAATCTGGTGGTTATAGAGCGGGGTGAAAATGTCCTGGGCATTTCGGCGGTCGATCCGGTTTCCGTGCCGGTCCAGCATATAAACGTTCACAAAATGCGCCCAGGGATCAACCTCGTTGTAATCGCCCAGCCCGCCGCTGCGACCAATCACCTTCCCGCCGCCGGTGACCTTGGCATCCACCCAGACCTCATTCGAGTCGGCTGTGCCCTGGGTGAAAATATGCCCCACCTTCATGGTGCGAAGGACGACCTCGATCAGATACCTTTTGCCAGGTTCCAGAGCCGGGACTTTTGGGCGCAACGGCGCAATTAACTCGCCGTCAATAGTTCCCCCCTTCTTCACGCCGAAGATGTCCAACCGCAGCGCCCCTCTCAGGAACTCGGCCTGCCTTTCGACGATTTCCGGTTCGCCGCGGATATGCGCGATGCCCGTGTTCGCTGCTGGAAACAAATGGCCGTGTATGCTCAGAACCCTGTTGGTGGGATCGAAGTATTTCGCGCCGAAATCGCTCGAGGCCTGCAGCGGCATATGGCAGCGGTTACAATTCTCTTCCGCCTTTGGCGGATAATAAAAACTGCGGGCGTTGTGCCCGGAAACACCGCTGAGGAGGAAATTATCGTAATGATTCTGGCCGCGAAGGAAGTCCTTGTACTTGGTCAGCTCCGGCGGGAGGCTGACTTTGTGACAGGTGGAACAGAACTCGGCCGTCTGGTGCAGCGGCTTGAGGAAGGTGCGCTTGTGGAAGTCGGGCTTGGCCTTGACCAATTGCCGGTTGATAAACTTGAGGAACGTATTCGAGCTGTAGGCAAATGGGTAATGGATCGGCTCATCGATGGTGTAATCCGCATTGCCCCGTGTGCTGTTCACGTGCGTGATGGCATGGCACGTCGTGCAGGTGATGCCCGCGTGAGCCGTCGGGTGGTTTTCGATGTCGAAATTCGGATCATCAAAAGCGCCGCTGAAGAACGGCACCGCATCGTGACACCCGGCGCACCACCGTGAAGCCTTGACGTCGCCGTCCCGTTCCATGGCCACCCGCCGGGTTTCACTGACGCTAAAGAGGTAAGGCTTGTTGTTGAAAGAACTGAAGTGATGCGCGCTGTGGAACCAGCCATCATAGGCATCCTGGTGACACTCCATGCAGTACTGGTCCATCATGAGCGTCCGGGCTGGAATAAAGTTTCCAGTCGTCGTACGCGCCAGCGACGGATGGAAGTAGTTCGTTCCTTCGGCCGGGCCGGCCTGGTTCCACTTCCGCGGATCTTGTGCGTGCAGGACTACCATGGCAGCGACCACCGCGCCCACCGCTGCCGCCCAGCCGAGGCCGACGCGCCACTTGATGCGCGGACCCGCCAGGCGATGCAGGATGTAGAGCCACACCGCCAGCAGCGGCGTAATGACATGCGCCCAATAGGCCAACGAACGCAGGGCCGGTTCGTTCAGTTTGAAATTGCCCACGCGCATGAGCGCCAGACCGGAGAAAAGCAAAATCAAACTGGTGACGAAGAGCGCATAACCCACGCGCACCGCCCGGCGGTTGGGCCGGTCATGGGCGTTTTTGATGTGGAGGATTCCAAAGAGGATGACCGGGAGCACCAGCAACAGGCCCAGGACCAAATGGGCCAGAAACATATACTGGTAAAAGTAATTCTCGTAGGACTGCTCGTTCAGCCATCCCAGAAAGGTGATGCTCGTCAGGTAGGCCGAGTTCGCGCCCAGCACCGCCACCAGCGCAAAAACGAAGTAGAGCAGAATGCGCAGGCGCGGCCCAACCGCGCGCACATACTTGCGGCGCGGCGCCTGCGTCTGTCCTGCTAATGGCTCGGTCATTTTGTGGCGCGTCTAACTAAGCAGCCCATCCCCTGGATAAGCAAGTCTGCGGCCTGATCCTGGCCGTCGTTGCTCCCGCGAAGATTCGGATGCCGTCGCTCAACAAAGCTTATTCTCGCTTCAGCCGGCTGCGATTGCCACGGGGTTTCAGCAATCTTTCAACCACCAGTGCCCCCACTTCAGCGCCCGTCGTCAGGCCGTAAACATTTGCCGACATGAAATGAATCCCGCCATAGATGCGGCTAATGCCGCTTTCTTCAGCGGCATGGGAAAACGACGGATAATGTCGCAGCACGCCAGGAAGGTCATCCGAGCCTGCAACGAATGCGATTTCATTCTTTCCAAAGAACACGGCCAGAACCACTGCCGCAGCCCCACTAAACGTGCTATGACCGGAGGTATATTCGGGAAATGGCGGCGTCGGCAGTGTCGGTCTCCAGTTCGCGTCCGGCTCGGTAGCCAGATTGCCGTCCGTATCTGCCAGAGCAATCGCTGTAATCGGGCGCCAATAATTGTAAACATATTTGCAATCCCACGAAACAATCCCCGCGTCGGCCATAGCAACGTTCAGCAGCGCAAACAATCGCGCATTCTCCTCCAGCGAAAGCCGCTTGTTGTCCGACACGACCAGCGCAATCTGATTCCAATGGCCGGGCGGTGTGGCACTGCCGGGTCCGTAACCCCAGAAGAGTGCAATCTCGGTCTGGTCCGCCGTGCGCATGGCGCTATCGATCGCCCCCAGCAGTTTTACCTGCCGGAACTCGTCCGCATATTGCGGGGTGTTCAATGCGGGCGGCGGGGGCGGACGAAACTGTGCGCCGGCCGGCAAGGCAAAGGGGGCCACCGATCCCCATGACGGCAACAGCGCTGGCCGCACAATGCCGCCGAAGGATTCGGTGGGCCGCCATTGCCCCACCTCGAGACTTCCCGGATACGGCGCGGTATTGGTTGAGCCATCATTGTTGCGCGCGTCGAGAGTAGCCAGAGCGACAGCCTCGCCCCATTGAAGGCCCATTCGTTTCTGCGGCAGATTGCGGATGCCGGCCAGAATCGCTGCGTGCAGCGCGTCATGTTGATCTTGAAGCGCCGGATAAAGGGCACTCATGACCTTGTGCGCGGCCGCAGACCCGGCGGCTTCACGGGAGGCGGCGGCAGGTGGATTGCCGTGAACACTATAGGCTTCATGGGTGCGAGCAATGCCGTTGATCGCATCGTAAATGGCGCAGTGCAAAATGGCCAGGTTACGCGCTGCCAATGGAGGCGCGGTATTGCGTGCGCGGATCGCGTCGAGCGCGGCCCGGTTCCAGTCCGTTACGGCATCGGCGCACGTCGAAGCGGCCGTAGCAATCAGGCAGACAGAGAGGATTGGTAGCACAGAGTTCAGTTTCATGAGATGGAGGGTCTTTAGTTTTCGGATTCCGGTTAAAGAAGGGCAATGGCTGCGGAAGCCGTGGGATCAACAACGAATAACACCGCCAGTTTCCGCGCCCGCGAACTCGAACACGGAAACCCCTCGCAGCCATTGCAAAATTTGCCCCGCATAATTCGGCTTCCTGGAATTAAATGACATCTTTCGGGTAATGACGCGGAGTTTACCGCACTTTCGGCCATCAAAAACCGTTCTGGGACGAATTGCCCGTTTGCAGGGGTGAATTGCGTCAGTTCCCCGCGCGGATTCCCCCTTGGAGCTGAAAATCGACGAGGTTTGAAGGCCCGCGCAGGCCGGATCGTCTCGCCAGCCGGGGACGCTCTTGGAAACACAATCCGGCTTTTCATGACATCCTCCGTCCTGGGCCTTTGTCGGTTGCGGTCTGCAAGTTGGAAACTCAAGAGGCTGATAGGAGCCTCACCATCTGGATTTGCCGCTGCCGTTCCGAGTGTGATTGCAAGGTCGAAATCATCTGGCTGATGCGTCCGCGCTCGGGGCAATTTGCACATCCGGCAGGAAAGGTTGGCAGGCGAAGCCGCGTTGATGCAAAGTGGATTGTGTCACGCCATGAATGAACCGCATGGTAAACGAGACGGCCTGGTTCCAGTCCCGCCAGTGATCCCGAGTCTGGCGGCAAAGGACCTCCAGGACCTGCAGCAGGCCAAGTTGCTCCTGGAAAATCCGGGTCTGGCTGCGCGCCTGGCAAACACACTGGGCCGGCCCATCGAAAAGGGTTTTGAACTGCTTCCCAGGAACTGGTCGGAGACGGTCCATCGAGCAACGCGCGCTTCGCTGCTCAAAGCGCTTGATGTGGCCGTTCTGACACTGGGCCGCAGCCGGCCTCGGCGGGCTTCCGAGCGATTTCACAAGGTGCTGGTGGGCGCTTCGGGCGGGATTGGCGGCGTATTCGGCCTGGCTTCGCTCCCCATTGAACTGCCGTTCTCGACCACCGTGATGTTGCGGTCCATTGCGGACATCGCCCGGAGCGAGGGACACGACATCAGTTTCGTGGACGTCAAGTTGAGCTGTCTGGAAGTGTTTGCCCTGGGCGGGAAAAGCGAAAGTGACGACGCCGTGGAAAGCAGTTATTGGGCGGTCCGCGCCACGCTGGCCAAGGCGATTAGCGAGGCGGCCTCGTTTATCCTCGAACGGGGAATGGTGGAGAAGTCTGCTCCCGCCATTCTCCGGCTGGTCAGCGCCATCGCGTCCCGATTTGGCGTGGTGGTTTCCGAGCAATTGGCCGCAAAAGCCCTTCCATTGGTAGGCGCTGCCGGCGGCTCGATTGTGAACGTGCTCTTCATCGATCATTTTCAGGATATGGCCCGCGGCCATTTCATCGTGAAGCGGCTGGAAAAACACTATGGAGCCGCCGCGGTGAAGGATGCTTACAAAGACCTGGCCGTGCCCTTGACCGGGCCGCGCTAAGGCGCATTGCCGGCATGATTCGCTACGATTACCTGGTGCGGCTGGTCCGCGAGTGCGCGCAAGCCCTGGCCCGCGCGCTTTTCCTGAAAGAACGGGGCGAATACGACCGTGCCTTGACGGAGATTGAACGCGCCCTGGCCATCTTGCGGGAGGAGACGGCCGGCTCGACAAAGGTTTTTACCATTGAGGAGCTGCTTTCCGTTTGCCGCGAAGGGCCGGGGCAGACGAGTGAGAAACTGATGACTTTGGCTGATTTGCTTCGCGAACAGGGGGAACTTCAGGAGTTGACCGGAAAGGCGGAGCTGGCCTCGCAAAGCAGAGTTCTGGCGCTCGGTCTTTATCTGGAAGTGATCGCCGAGGGCCTCGTCTCGGTGGCCCTGCTCGACAAACTCGAGCCGTTGATTGCCCGGACCAAAGGCGCTCCCCGACCAGCCGCTGTTTTACGGCGGCTGCTGGCTTATTTGGAAACGCGGCGATTATTTGCTCACGCCGAAGATGTCGTTTTTGAATGGCTGGCCTCCGGCGACAGGGAGGCGGTGAGAGCGGGCGAGCGTTTTTATGAACGATTGAGCGCGCGATCGGACACCGAATTGGCCGAGGGCGGCTTGCCTCGGAACGAGGTCCAGGAAGGCATCGAGCAGTTCTTGAAACGGGCCGCGGTTCCTGGCAAGGTCCCGGACGGGTAATGGAACTCGTCGTCGAACCAAAAGGTCTTTCTATGGCACACACATCCTGGCTCTACCTCGCTTACGGAGCGGGACTTTTCTTGCTGCTCTTTCGGCGGGAAAAGGTCGGCAACACCTTTCTCTTCTGCGTCGCCTGGGTCTTCTATGCTCTGGCGGTCCTCTGCATTCCGTTGTTCACGATCATGCGCGCCGTCCACTACCGGAGCCCATCAAAAATGGCCCTGGTCGAGATCTGGGCTTACGGAATCTCATGGACCTTTGTTGGAGTCAGCCTCCTGACATTGCTCGGGGCCATGCTCTTCAGAGATAACCGCCCGAGTTCCACCTGATCAGTGCAGTTGATAATCGCGCGGGTCTTCCAGGAATCGCGACATAAAATGATGCGGCCGCATCAAACAATGTCGCGGGCCTTTCGGCCTGAAGAGGGCTTGTTTGTCTGCTCGCGGGGCGCGGGAAGCGAGGGTTTGGCTGTTGCAGTTTCCGGGTCGCTCGGCTAGTTGTCTGCCATGCGTTTCATTGGCGGCGTGATTGAAAAACTGCAGCGGCATCCGAAGCGGATCGCGTTCCCCGAAGGGACCGAACCGCGCATCCTTCAGGCCGCGCGCCAGTTTTATTCGTTGCGGCTGGGAGTGCCGATTTTGCTCGGAGATCGCACGAAAATCAAGGAGGCGGCCGAACTATTGAACGTCTCGCTCGAAGGGGTTCGCATCATCGACCCCGCGCAGAGCGAGGATTTGGAAGCATTCATTCAACGCTTCGAACTGTTGCGGCGTTACAAAGGTATCAAGGAGAGGGAAGCCCGGACCGCGATGCTGAATCCGAATTATTACGGCGCGATGATGGTGGCGATGCATCGCGCCGACGGCTTCGTCTCGGGCGCGAGCGAGATCACTGGCAGCACGTTGCGGCCGCTGTTTCAGATCATCAAGACGGCGCCGCAAGCCACCACCGCTTCGAGCTGCATGATCATGGAAGTGGAAGACACGCGGTTCGGCGAACAGGGGGTGATGTTTCTGGCGGATTGCGGCGTCATCCCCGACCCGACGGTCGAGCAGCTTTCCGATATCGCCATCTCGACGGCGCAATTGGCCAGGCAACTTCTGGGGACCCGGCCGCGGGTGGCGTTGCTTTCTTACTCAACGAAAGGAAGCGCCACCCATCCCACCATCGGAAAAGTGCAGGCGGCGACTGCCCTGGCGCAGAAGAAGGCGCATGACCGCCGATTCGACGCCGACTTCGACGGCGAACTTCAGGTGGACGCGGCATTGATTCCGGAAATTGCGGGGCGAAAACTTCCTGAAAGCAAGGTGGCGGGACGCGCCAACGTGATGGTTTTTCCCGATCTGAATTCCGGCAACATAGCCAGCAAACTGGTTCAGCACGTTGCCCGCGCCAATGCCTACGGCCAAATTCTGTTGGGGTTGGATCGTCCTGCGGCGGATGTTTCGCGCGGCTCGAATGCGCATGACATTCTGGGCGTCGCCGCAATCATAGGCGTCCAATCGATTGCATATAAAGAGCTTTACGAAGATCAGGCCAAACGGGCTCCGGCACACTAATGGCAGGCTCTGCCCGCTTCCGCCGATCTGTGCATGACCCGGCTTCGCAGGGATGCTTCGCCTTGCCGTTTTGGAGTTTGCTCCCTGACAAGTGCAGGGCGATTTCCGTCCCGGCGAGTCGCTTCGAAACAACGCGAGCATAGCCCGGCTCAGGAGGAATGTGGCCCTGTTGTTTTGAGGCAGGAGTCCGTTCTCGCAGAAGCGGCAGAGATGCTGGCACGACAGCGACGGGGCGATTATACTGCGGCGGTGCGCAAGCGTATTTTCACGGTAGGCATTGTTCTGGCGGTTTTGATTGGTTTGGCCTGGCTGCTTTGGCCTGCGAATCAGCCCACGGCTGTAGAGCTGGCCAATGGCCGCACCGTAACGCTTCTGCAAATCTCCTATGCGCGGGATCATTATCCTCCGGGCAACGCCTGGATGCGTTTTGCGCAGATGTTTCCCGAGTTCATTACCAAGCCGCTCGGCCTGCGAGGCCGGGGCGGCATCTCCAGGACGAACAAAACCCTCGTCGCCTGGCTCCTTTGGAACAAGCCAAATGCCCGCGTCCGTTACATGGCGGAGGACGCGAGGGGAAATACCGTCGAGGCGCACGGCTGGCGGTCGTCGAAGACACTTCCCGATGGGCGCGTGCTGGAGGGAGTGGAAATACCGGTGTTCCCAAAACGTTCCTCGCGGTTTGTTCTGGTTGCAGAGCCGGAACAGGATTCCAGGACGGGCAATCGCGCGAGGTTCGAGGTCCGCAATCCGGCCAGAGACTCGTATCCGGTTTGGCCCGCATACCCGTATCCCATCACAACGACAAACGGGAATATGGAATTCACACTGAAACGACTGGTTCTGCCGTCGCCGAACAGCGCCAGCTCAGATTACACAGAAGCAGCTTTCCTGGTGATTGAGGATGGGGAAATCACTACCAACTGGTTCGTGGAAAAAATCTATATGACCGACGCTACGGGCAATAGCGCCGAAAACAACAATTGGATGACAAGCAACGAAGGGGACGAAACGATCATCCGATACAAATGGCCGCTCTTTCCCGAAGAGACATGGAGGCTCCGCGTCGAGTTTTCCCGCCGCGCTTCGGCCAGCTTCGCCACCAACGAGCTGTGGACCATCACGGAAATTCCCATTCCGGCGACCAACGGTGTCGAGACCCAAATGATGCAAAGCCATCAGGTGCAGAATCTGACCGTATTGGGCAGGAGCCTCTCGGTTTCAGCGTCCGGCGGCGGGCGTCGCGAGAGCATTCTCAAGGCGTCAGCCGGTCCTGATTCGGACGGTTATCGGCTGACTGTGGTCCATGCCATCGATCAGAATGGAAAGGAACTCTGGACGTCGCGCCGAAGCTGGAGTAGCGGCGGCGATTATAGCTTTGCGGTGGAATTGGAAGGCGAAAGTAAAACGCTCGACATTACGCTGGCGCTGCAGCAGAGCCGGTTCGTCGAGTTCATCGCCAAACCGGCTGTGGCGCCGGAAACGGAGCCGGGCAGCCGCTGACCGAGGTTCTGGAAGAAGCAAGCGCAGCGAGGACGCCGGTCTGCACTGCGACAATCGTGAGCAGCCAGGGAGCCAGTCCAGCCAAAGCGATGTCGCGCTTTCGCTTGCCATCGCACTCCAGAGGGGCCGGAAAGCGTGAAGCCTCACTCCCGCGTAATCGTCTCGTCCAGATTCAGGAGGGCGCGAGACACGACCGTGTAAGCGGCCAGTTGTGCCGGGGTGGCTCCGGCCGGAAGATCCTTCGGCAGTTCGGCGCCGCCGGTGGCAATTTCGTTTGGATTCAACCATCCTTCCGCGATGCGAACCTTTTGTTTTTCCAGCAACGCCATCAACTCCTGTTGTTCCTCTTCCTCGGGATGCCTGGAGAGCACACGCCGGAACGCATAGGCGAGGCGGTCTGCATCCGTTGGACCGCCCTCCGCCAGTGTGTTTCGAGCCAGCGCTTGCGCGCATTCGACAAAGATCGGCTCGTTCAGCGACACCAACGCCTGCAAGGGCGAGTTGGAACGCTGCCTTCGCACGCAGGAAGAGTCCGCATTCGGCACATCAAAGATCTGCAACATGGGAAACGGCGTGGAACGCCGCCGGAAGGTGTAAAGCGCGCGGCGGTATTTCTCGGGACCGGTCTCATGCTTCCACGGAAACGGCGCGTAACTGGCCGGCGGGTTAAAGAGGAACTCCGGCGCGGGAGGCATTGCGCTCGCTCCGCCCAGCTTCGGATTCAACAAGCCGCTGCTGGCCAGCGCGATGTCCCGAACGATTTCGCCCGCCACCCGGAAACGTGATCCGCGGGCCAGCAACCGGTTGTAAGGGTCCCGCGCATAAAGTTCCGGTGTGACCGTGCTGCTTTGCCGATAGGCGGCCGAGTTCACGATCAGGCGATGGATATGTTTCATGCTCCAGCCGCTTTCCATGAACTCGCAGGCCAGCCAGTCCA
Organism: uncultured Verrucomicrobiota bacterium; assembly: GCA_964501475.1. Classification (GTDB taxonomy): domain Bacteria; phylum Verrucomicrobiota; class Verrucomicrobiia; order Limisphaerales; family CAZCUL01; genus CAZCUL01. The sequence goes on from CAZCUL010000497.1 coordinate 11,368, forward strand.
GGAGTTGGGGATGCGACGGCTCTTCCGCGCGCACGCCGAAATCTTCCGGCGTGTTGACGATGCCCACGCCGAAATAGGCCTGCCAGATACGGTTGACGAGGACACGCGCGGTAGTGGGCGATCTCCTGTCCGCAAGCCAACGCGCAAAGGTCAGCCGGGCACCGTCCGCGTCTGGCGGCAAAGCATGGAGAAAAGCAGGAACCCCGGGCGACACAGCCTCCGCGGGCTTCAACCAATCACCGCGGTTGAGCATCCGTGTATCACGCGGTTCCGGGCGGGCGATCAGAGTGAAGGTGCTATAGCCTTCGGGCCATTGGTCGAGCCGCGCATCGATCTTCGCGTTGACCTCCTTCCATTCCGGCACCGTTGTCCGCCAATATCCGAATACTTTGGCGACCTGCGCGGGCGTCCGCTGATCAGGCGGAATGCCCAGGACGTCTCGCACTTCCTTTGGCAGCGGATCGGCGGCCGCCTCTGTGGCTTTGGTAACGCTGATGCGGAACCGCCCCAGATTGTTGTTCATGTGATCGTCACTGTTCCAGCCGCCGTGATTTTGCTGAAGGCCGATCCGCCAATAGGTGCCCTTGGCGAATCCCAACGGGTTTTCCGCAACAAAGACCGCCTTGCGATCCTGGTTGCGCCGGATCGGACCGGCGTCGATTCCCCAGGCTGTGTTGCCGTCGCCATCGATGGCGAAACGGATCGGGCCGGTTATCCTGTTGTTGGTGGACTTGTCATGGAAATTCGATTCCAGCGGCCGTTCCGGCTGATTGTAGTCGCTCGTGGCGCCGACGAATTTCGCTTTGACCTTGTTCCCGGGATCGCTGGCATCGGCGGCTTCGACGAGAAACTCGCTCAGGGCGCACGTCCCCATAAAGGAGCGGCCCGGGCCGCCGCGGGGCAGGTTCGGGTCTGTAAAAAGCTCCACGCGAAAAGCGGCAATGTCGGCCAGGTGATTGGTTGTGCGGAACCATTGAGTGAATTTCGTGGGCGCATATCCTTGCGCCAGGAGCGACCCATCCGCAAACTCCCGGTAACGCTGGGCTTTGTCGCCTTCCTGATGGAGATCGCGCAGAACGATCCATTCGGGTTGATCGTTTGAAACCTGTTGCTCCCACCGGGCCATGCGTTCGGCCCAATCCGGCATGGCTTGCTTCAACCCCGCCTCGGCTCCGGCAATCTCCCGCTGGATGTCGGCAATCTGCTCTTCCTGCTCACTCGCGTACACGGTGGGCCGGGCTTCGTGGTCGTTGTTGATGAAGGCGAAAATCTCGTAATACTCCTTCATCGTCATCGGGTCGTATTTGTGGTCGTGGCATTGGGCGCATTGAATGGTGAGCCCGAGAATGCCTTTGCCGATGGCGTCCATGCGGTCGAACATGGCCTCCATGCGGAATTGCTCCGGATCGATCGCCCCTTCCTCATTGATCATGGAATTGCGCAGGAATCCGGTGGCGACCTTCTGGCTTTGACTGGCATTCGGCAATTGATCGCCCGCGATCTGTTCGATAATGAATTGGTTGTAGGGAAGGTCGCGATTGAAAGCGTTCACCACCCAGTCGCGATAAAACCAGACTTCGCGCGACTTGTCCTTCTCGTACCCGTCCGAGTCGGCGTAACGCGCCGCATCGAGCCAATGGCGCCCCCAGCGCTCCCCGTAATGGGGCGAGGCGAGCAATTCCTCGACTTTCCGCTGATAAGCCTCGGGGCTGGCGTCGGCCAGAAAGGCGTCCGTTTCGGAGATCTTGGGAGGAAGCCCGATCAGATCCAGATGCAACCGCCGCAGGAGAGTGACCCGGTCAGCTTCCGGTGACGGTTTCAGCCCTTCCTCATCGAGCCGGGCGAGGACGAAGCGGTCGATCGGATTCCGCGGCCACGCGTGATCGCGGACGTCCGGCACCGGCGGCTTCTTCACCGGCTGAAACGACCACCAGTTCTTCGGATCGGTCTGCTTCGCCGACGCGATTCCCGTCCGCGGATCGGGAACG
>CAZCUL010000498.1:0-3916 GCA_964501475.1 uncultured Verrucomicrobiota bacterium
TTGGTGGAGTGAATCGGCTCGGTGCCTTTGCAGGTATGCCACCTTTGGATGGCGCCGTCATACTGCAAGCCCGGATCGCCGCACACCCAGGTGCCTTCGGCGATTTTCCAGAGCAGCTTCGCGGCGTCCTTTCGCTCCAGAACTTTGCCGGTGGTGATCGAGCGAGTAGGCCATTCACGCCCTTCCAGGGCAGCGCTCATGAACTCATCTGAAACCCGCACGGACAGGTTTTCGTTTTGATACATCACGCTGCCGTAAGCGTCGCCATTGTAAGAGCCGTCGTAGCCTTGTTCGATCAGCGCCCAAGCCTTCCTTTCCTCTTTTTGCTTGGCGTCGATGAACTCCTCGATATCGCCATGCCAGTCTCGAAGCGTATTCATCTTCGCGGCGCGGCGGGTTTTCCCGCCGGATTTTACGACATTGGCGACCTGGTCGTAAACCTTCAGGAAGGACATGGGGCCGCTCGGACGCCCGCCGCCGCTGAGCTTTTCCTTGCTGGAACGGATCGGGCTGAGGTCGGTGCCGGTGCCCGAGCCGTATTTGAAAAGCATGGCCTCGCTGTAAGCCAGGTTCATGATCGACTCCATGTTGTCATCGACGGACTGAATGAAACAGGCGCTGCCTTGCGGGTATTCGTATTGCGTGCTGGCGCGTTCCGCCGCGCCCTTTTCCCGATTGTAATACCAGTTGCCTTTAGCCGACTCCTTCCCCACTCCGTATTGGTGGTAGAGACCCACGTTGAACCAGACCGGGGAGTTGAAGGCGCCGTATTGGTTGAGGCAAAGCCACGTTAACTCGTCATAAAAGACCTCTCCGTCTTCCTTGCTGAAATAGCCGTCCCGCACCCCCCAATCCGCAATCGTGCGAGTCACTCGATGGATGAGTTGCCTGACGGACGTTTCCCGTTCGGGCGTCCCTTGTTCACCATAGAAATACTTCGAGACGACAACCTTCGTGGCCAACAACGACCAGGACCGGGGAACCTCGACATTTTCCTGGCGGAAAATCACCCGTCCGCCGTCGTCAGTGATTTCCGCAGTTCGATGCTCCCATTCGATTTGGTCGAAGGGCCGCTGGTTTGAGTCGCTAAATACCCGTTCGATGCGCAACGACTTGCGCTCCTCTGTCAGTTCCTGTGGAACGGGACTCGACATGGAAATACCTTCGTGGCGATTCGATTGCGACGCCGTGGCGATGGCTTGATGACGGTGCTCGATCATGGCTCGGTCCTCTGGTTCGGCTACTGTTCATTCTGAATTAAAAGCCCCTTTCGCCATTGCGAAAGCAGCCGGTCAACCCGATTTTCCCCAAACAAAGCCCGCTTTGTGCCCTCATTCCTTCAACTCGGCGCACAGCCGACCCCATTACTGGGGGATATACTGGCAGCTTAGTACAACATATGGTGGCATCAAGAACTTTCTTCAAAAAATTATCCGCGCACGGGCCCGACTTTCCATTTACCATAACTACTTATCTAAAAGCGGTTTGTAAAGTTATTCCCAATTCGGGAATAACTGGACTGGGAATAACTCCAGACTTGTCCACAGGCTTTTAACCGCCGGGCTCGGTCGTCAGTTTGCCACCATGCGTCCGTTTGGCAAGTTGGCCTCCCGAAAGCCAAAGCCGGGACGCTTGCGCGAGATGAACCCCATGCCTGAAACTGCCGCGCGTATGCCCGTTTCCCGATCAAAGCAGAGCCGCCCGCATCGCCCGTTTCCGGCGATCGACGTGGCTGCCGGCCTGGTATTCCGGCAGGGCAGGCTTCTCATTACGCAACGCCCCGCGGACTCGCATTTGGGTGGCTTGTGGGAATTCCCCGGCGGCAAACGCCAGCCCGAGGAAGGCTTTATCGAATGCCTGACTCGGGAATTGCGGGAAGAGCTGGCCATCGAAGTCGAGGTGCAGCACTTGATCGATTCCATCCAGCACGATTATCCCGAAATGAGTGTGCGCCTGAACTTCTATCGTTGTGCCTGGCTCAGAAACGAGCCGCAGGCCATCGGCTGTCCGGCGTTTCGCTGGGTCAACGCGCTCGAGCTTGCCGATTTCTCCTTTCCTCCGGCGGACGCCCGGCTCCTGGACCGTCTTCGGCGTGAAAGGGAGCTGTGGCAGGACTGATCGGCGGCGAATCCCCGGCCAATCAGGGCAAACCAGTTCCCGGAGTGAAATTGGGCTTTACGCCGACTTTCAGGCCGTCTTTGATCGGCTCCACTATGAAAAATCCGGTTTGCCTTGTTGCCTGCGCGTTCAGCCTCATCTCAATGGCGGTGGCAGCGCCGGAAGCTTTTGAAGCCGGGCCGGCCAACGCGCGGGACTTGCCTGGCGGAAAGGAGGCTGATGGCATCATTGGCGATTTCATTCTCCGCAGTGACCGGATCGAGGCTGTCATTTCGGCGGACAAACCGCATCGCAAAGCGAACATGTCCACCTACTGGACTGCAACTGCTCCGGGTTGTTTGTTCGATCTGACGCGGCGCGGCGCCCACAACGACCAGCTCACGATCTTTGCGCCTTGCGGGCAACAAGGGCCGGTCTCTCACGTGCGCATCGTCCATTCGGGATCAAACGGCCAGGCTGTTGTTGAATCGGTGACGACCGCGGCAAACAACAAAGGGCTCTATAAACGTCATCAATACCATGCCCGGGATGGTCTGGATGGACTCATCATCACCACCACCCTGCGGAACGAGGGTTCGGAAAAAATAGCCGTGCCTGTGCAGGATCGAATCTCCACCTTTACCCGCTCCGGTTCAGTGGGGCCCATTCACTGGGCGGATGCGGTCGATCCGGCTGACAAAGCCGCTTACGCGTATGCCTGGATCGAGCAGGATGGCGCGCTGCCGCCTTCGGACAAAGAAATCGAGCTGGCTCCCGGCCAGGAAGTGACCGTGTCGCGGATGCTGGCAATCGGCCGTTCGCCGGCGGAGGCATTTGGAATCGTGTCGAATCAGCGTGGGCCGAGCGGAAGGGTCCATGTATCAATCAAAGATGAGAATGGCCGTCCCTTGCCGGGCGCGACTCTGGAAATCGCGATTGCTGGCAAGGAATTGCCTGCCTACATGGATGCCGAGGGCAAAGCTTCGGTTGCGTTGCCGCCCGGCCGGTATGAAGTAAGGGCGTTCGAGTTGGGCAGGAAGGAGGCCGGTGGGTCCGTGACGGTGGCTGAAGGCCGGAGCGCAGAATTGAATCTGACTTTGGGCGCTGCTTCGGCGGTGGTTTTTGACATTCGCGGGGAAGATGGCCGAAGCCTCCCGTGCAAGGCGCAGTTTCGCGGAATGAACGGGACTGAAGCGCCGGACCTCGGCCCGCCCAATCGCGCGCACGGCTGCAAGGACCAATACCACTCGGAAACCGGCCAGTTTCGCGTCCAACTCGCGCCTGGCGATTACAGAATCATTGTCACGCGGGGAACGGAGTACTCCCATCTGGAAAAGGAAGTGAAGCTGAAGCCGGGCGCCACGGAACAGATCAAGGGCGTCTTGCGCCGAATCGTCGATACGACCGGCTGGATCAGCACCGATTATCACAATCATTCGACTCCCAGCGGCGATAACACCTGCGGCACGGATGATCGCATCATCAATCTGGCTGCCGAACAGATCGAGTTTGCGCCGACCACCGAGCACAACCGGTTCTACGATTGGGCGCCGCATATTGCGAAGCTTGGCTTGAGCAATGAATTGGCGACTATTCCCGGAATCGAATTGACCGGTCCCGGGGCGCACTTCAATGCCTTTCCTTTCAAGCCGCATCCGCATGAACAGGACGGCGGCGCGCCCCAATGGCAAAAGGACCCGCGTTTAAACGCCATTGTGCTGCGCGATTTTCAGGGGCATCTGGCGGACCGCTGGGTGCAACTCAATCACCCGGACATGGTGGAGGATTTTATCGACCGTGACGGCGACGGCCGCGTGGA
>CAZCUL010000499.1:0-2562 GCA_964501475.1 uncultured Verrucomicrobiota bacterium
GATGGCCCGGAAGAGCCGCTGAGCCCCTACGCTCGCCCCATATTCTTCGCGGGTAAAGGAGACCTCCTCCCGCCTCAAGCCGGAGGCGCTGAGAAAGACATTGACGTCGTAGCGAAACAGCTCCGGCATGGTGTAACGATAGTCAACGCTGCTGGCTTTGAACGATTGGATGGCCCGGAGGCGCGACTGATGGGCGCGGCCGAACACATTGTGCTGCTCCAATTCGAAACCGCCGCGCAACAGTTCGTAACTGCCATAACCGAAGAGCAGGCTGAAATCGATCGTTCCGCCTTCCTCGAGCGCATAAATCACGTTGCGTGTTTGCTCGCTGACCGACTCATAGCGCACCTCCACGGCCTCGAATACTCCGAGCCGCGCCAGCCGCTGACGCCCTCTTTCCACCTTGAGCCGATTCAAGTCTTCTCCGGAACGCAGATCAACCTGACGTTTCAATACAGACCGCCGGGTCCGGTCATTTCCCTCGAATTCGACCGTTCCGATGGCAATCTTCGGCCCGGTCTGCACTCGCCCTTCCAGATCCACAAACTCATTCGTCCCCGCCCGGCCGCGGTTCCGGACGGATATCTCGACAGAAGCGTCGGGGTATCCGCGCCCAAACTGATTCGTCCGCAATGTCTGCGCAAAGTCCTGCATCCAAAACCGCGAATAGGGGGCGTTCGTCTGAAGAACGAAGCTCTCGCGCGGCTCCGTTTCCTCGGGACCGTAAACCTCAACCCGCGCGGAACGCACGAACACAGGCAGCCCTTCCTCGACGTGCACTTCGACACGGACCGCCCCCGTTCTATCGTTGCGCTCGGTGTTGGTCGCCGTCACCGACACATTTTCGTATCCGCGGCGCGCAAGCGCCTCCGCCAGATTCTCCCGGGAACGGTCCAGCCGCGACGGGGTGAAAATCCGAGTCCGCCGCAATGGAATGAGAAAGTCGCGCTCGACGAAAAAGGCTCTCGCTTCGCTTGAGGGGATGGCGCTCACGCCCGTCATCGTCAGTTCGTCATAATAATAGCGGACTCCCTCCCGGACGTGGAATCTGACTTTTTTTGCCTGCTGCGGTCTGGGCAGGAATGTGTCCAGGTCGCCATCCCATTCGTAGGTCTGCACCGACCCGCCGGCGGCGGTCACTTTTGCGGTCAGGCGCGGCTCCAGATACCCGTCACGGACGACTTTGGAAAGGATCATAAGCGCGGCATCTTCGATAAAGTTGGCGTCGAAGAATTCCACGGGGTCCTCTTCCGGGAGGAGAAGCTGAAGCATTCTCTTCAGATCGCGATCGCCGAAGAACCCATATCCGGAAATCTTGAGTTCGGCGGGCTTGTCCTTCTTTTCCGCGCCCCCGGCGTTGAATGCCGCCAGCAGGACGAGCGATCCCATGGCCCAGTGCCCGACGGTGCGCCAGTTCCAGCGGGTTATTTCGAATAGATCTTCCATTTCAACCCGGCATTCAGCGCGTTAAAACGATCGTACTCGCCCACAGCCGACCAATCGTCGTTCAGGCGATATTCGAGCTGATAAGTCAGCCTGCCCTGCTCCGAGATGTTTTCGCCGCTTCGAATGGTCAGGCGATCTGCGACCGATTCATCGCCGCTCAACCGGCTGAGCATCCCCTTCCCGAGAAACAACGCCAGGCGCTGCGCCTTCTGCTGGCTGGAAAAGGTCACCTCGTCGCGCGGCAATTCGCCCGCCGTTAACATGAGCAGAATCTCCTCGGAGTTGAGCGGTGGAGTGGAGCTGAATGTGACTTCCGGATCTTCGGCCGAACCACGGACCTCCATGTGAATGTTGTAACCGTAACTTCGCGAAGAGGCCGTGATGAACAGTTGCGGCCGATAAGGGTCTTCGGCGGTAAGATTAATGAAGCCCTGTTCCACCGCCAGATTGGCGAAGGGAAACTGCACTGTGCCGGAACGAATTCGCAACTCTCCAAACGCCAGCGGTTCTTCAAGCGTGCCCTTCAGACGCAGGCTGGCCGACAATTCGCCGCGGAATAAAGGCGTGCGCACCCGCAAAAAGCGGTCGCCACTGATCGCCAGGTCGAGCTGCCAATCGGCAAAGGGGTCTTCTTCGACGCTGAAAAAAGGCGGACGGCGGCTCGGTTGAGCCAACCCTCCCGGCATGAGCGATTTCAAATCCTGGAGAAATAAGCTATCGCGCATGTTCAGCCCGCCCGAGATGACCGCAGGGCCGTCGCCACGGCGCCGGACCTCGACCGCCAAATCGCTTCTCAGTAAAAGGCCGCTTCGACGGACCAATGGCACATTGGTGCCACGCAGTTGCACATCGAACTCCGGCAGACCCTTCTCCTTCAAGCGAACCGAGCCGGACAAGTTCACCGCCTGTCCGCCGATCTGGCCGCTGAATCCCTCGATGGTAGCAACGCGATCATCGAATCGAATTCGAGCCTCGATCTCGCGGATCGCCCCCAGGGTGGCAAGAGGGCGCGTGGCCGCCCCTGACAGCTCGAGCGTTCCGCCCACCTTGCCTTCATCGAGAATCAGATGCGCGCTCAACTGGCCCTGACGCGTGAGGGCTTTCGGCAGATAATGC
>CAZCUL010000500.1:0-5159 GCA_964501475.1 uncultured Verrucomicrobiota bacterium
GGGAGAGGAGCTCATGCCCGCGCCGGCCCGCTGGGTGTGGCGTGACACCAATGCGGCGGTGAAAACCGCTCCGGGCGCTGTTTATTTGCGGCGCACGTGTGTGTTGCCGGAGAAGCCCGAGGAGGCGCGCCTGCTTGTGGCCTGCGACAATGAATACACCCTTTACGTCAATGGCGTCGCGGTCGCTTCCGGAAAAGACTACAAGAAGCCGGGCCTGTGGGATGTGCGTGCGCAGCTCAAAGCGGGAACCAATCTGTTCGCGGTCGCCGCCGTCAACAATCGCAACGGCAACAAGCCGCCCGAGGAGGACAAGGCACCTGCGGAATCCGACTTCAACCCCGCGGGCCTTTTTATCTATGCCCGCTTGCGCCACGCCGGGAACGCGTGGGACCTGGGGACGGACACCAACTGGATTTGTTCCGCGGAAAAGGCTGGCGACTGGGAGAAGCCCCGGTTCGAAGCGTCGGGCTGGGCTTCGGCTGTGGACCTCGGCCTTCCGGGGATGAAGCCCTGGGAACTGGAGGCAAAGCTCTTGAGCGCGTTATCCGTTATTTTGGTGGAAGGGCAGGTGCGTTCGGCGCTTGTGAAGGCGGACCCGCTCATGACCGCGCTGGGCCGGCCGCCTCGTGAACAGGTGATGACCTCGCGCCCGGGCGCGGCCACCACGCTGCAGGCGCTCGAACTGACCAACGGCGAGACGCTGACCAGATTGCTCGGTCGTTGCGCGGATAGGCTTCTTTCAGGCGATGGCGGCGATGGCAGCGCGATTGTCACGCGGATTTACCGGCAGGGTTTGAGCCGTCTGCCAACCACCGAGGAACGGAAAGCGGCGGAAGCTTTTCTTGGCGAACCCGCCAGCCCGGCGGGAGTGCAGGACCTCCTTTGGGCTGTGGCCATGCTCCCCGAATTCCAATTGATCTATTGACCTATGCGCACTGGCAGCCATTTTTCCCGACGCCACTTTCTCAAGACAGCCGGCGCGGCCACGTTATCGGCGCTGGCGGCGGGGTCTCCCCGGCAGCTCCTGGCCACCGAGGTGACCGAGAAAATCAAGCCGCGCGCGGACACTCTCATCGTGCTTTGGATGGGAGGCGGCATGGCCCACACCGAAACCTTCGACCCGAAGCGTTACGAGCCATTTGAAAAAGGTCTGCGACCGGATCAGGTGCTTTCCACCTTCCCGCAAATCGATACCGCGGTCGATCACATCAAGTTCAGTCAGGGCTTGGAGCGAATCGGCCGGGTCATGGATCGCGGAACATTGATCCGCTCTTACACGGCGGGCGATCTGGGATTCATTTTGCATTCGCGGCACCAGTATCATTGGCACACCGGATATCCCCCGCCGTTGACGGTCGCGGCGCCCCATTTGGGCGCCGTCATCGCGCGCACCCTCGGACCGCTCAATCCCGCTGTGCCCGCCTTCATCAACATTGGCCAGCGGTTTGACGTCGGCGAAAGCGAGGAGCTGAAGGCCTTCACCACGGCGGGTTTTCTCGGGAGCGAATATGGCCCTTTCAATATTCCGTATCCGGACCAGGCCGCGCAGGCCGTTCGTCCGCCGGGCGGGATGAGCCCGGATCGGTTTGCGGATCGGAATCGTTTCTACAAAAAACTTCTGGAGGCCAGCCCCATCGGGGAAGGTGGCAGCGATTACCAAAAGGAATCGCTTCTGCGCTCGATGGATAACGCCCATCGCCTGCTCACCTCCCCCGCGGCCCGGGCTTTCGATCTTGCCCTCGAGCCGCGCGAATCGGTGGCCAAATACGTTCCGGACGATTTCGATGTTTCCAAATTGTCGGGCGCCTCCCGCTCGCGGGACGGCTCTTACGAGCGGCAGACCATCGGACGCTTTGGACTCGGGTGTCTGCTGGCGCGGCGGCTGGCCGAAGTTGGCGCGCGCTATATCGAAGTCACCACCGAATATATTCCCTTCCTCAATTGGGACACGCACGAGAACGGCCATGCACGCGCCGCGGATATGAAACGGCAGATCGACGCGCCGGTGGCGCAACTCGTTCTCGACCTCGAAGAGCGCGGCTTGCTGGACCGCACCCTCATTGTTCTGGCCAGCGAGTTCAGCCGGGATTCACTGGTGGAGGGCAAGCCGGGCAAGACCGTCAAGGATCAGGTGGAGGTGCCGGACGTCATCGAAGATGTAAAACACTATGGCATGCACCGGCATTTCACAGACGCCGGCTGCGTGATCCTCTTCGGCGGCGGGATCAGGAAAGGACATCTTCACGGCGAGACTGCGGAGGAACGGCCGTGCAAGACCATCAAGGACCCGGTGGTGATTGAAGACCTTCACGCCACGCTGTTCCAGGCACTGGGCATTTCGCCGAGGCTGGCTTACGAAATCGAGAAACGGCCCTTTTATGTCACGCGCGACGGCCTCGGCCAGCCGATCATGGAATTGTTCGCGTAGGGGCGAGTTGTCTGAAGCAGCCGCCCTCGACAACCGGGCGGCCCGTTTGCCGGAAGAAGTTTCGCGCGGGGGCTCCCGATTCGCCAGCAAAGAACTTTACGCCCTCGCAGCCCCCGCTATTATTTCGCCAGATGAGCACGCCGACTCCGCAAGCGCGCCGGGCGACAATTGATGACGTGGCCCAGCTCGCGCCGCTTTGGCAACAGGAGCATTTGCCGGCGGCTGCCCTGGAAAGACGGTTTAAAGAGTTCGTGATTTTGGAGGAGAACGGCCAAATCGTGGCGGCGATCGGTTTCCAGGTCGAAGGCCAGGAGGGTCTGCTTCACAGCGAGGCGCTGTCCCGGTTCGATCAGGCGGATGCCTGGCGCGGCCTGCTCTGGGAACGGGTGCAAACCATTGCGCGAAACTATGGTCTGGTGCGCATTTGGACCCAGCTCACCATGCCTTTCTGGCGTTCCAACGGGTTTCAGCCGGCTTCGTCCGAGGTTCTGGGCCGGAAACCGGCGTCGTTCCAGGGAGATGAACGCCCCTGGATGGCATTGCAGTTGCGCGATGAGGCCCTGACCGCGGTGTCGCTGGACAAGGAGTTTGCAATGTTTCGCGAGGCGGAGAAGGAACGGACCGAGCGGCTCTTCCGCCAGGCGCGAGTGCTCAAGTTTCTGGCCCTTGTGATCGCTGTGGCGGTGCTGGCTCTGGTGATCCTTTGGGCAGTCCTGTTTTTCCGTCAACAAGCGCAGACGCCCCGGCTTTGACTTTTCGCCCGGCGGGCGTGGCGCGGTTCCCACCCGACCTGAACGATTGAAGAGTTTGAAGAAGAACGCCCGTCTTGAGATTCCGCGAAAGACGATTTATCGGCTCTCTGTTTACCTCCGCTGTTTGCAACGGCTGCAACGAAACGCCATTCACACCGTTTCGAGCGAGGCACTGGCCAAAGTGGCCGGAGTGAAGCCCACCCAGCTTCGCAAGGATCTAACCTACTTCGGCCAGTTCGGCACACGGGGGTTGGGTTATGACGTCGAACAATTGGTGCGGATGATTTCGGACCTGCTGGGGCGAACCGGGTTGCAGCCTGTGATTCTGGTGGGCGCGGGGAATCTCGGCCGGGCGCTCCTCTCTTATCGCGGCTTCGAGCAGGAGGGATTCGAGATCGTGGCGGCCTTTGACATCGCCGCCGATCCCAGGCAATCGCGGAAATTGGCCAAACCGCTTTACCCCATGGGCACGCTCCCGGAACTGACCCGGCAGGCCGGGGTTAAAATGGCCATCGTCGCCGTGCCGGCAACCTCCGCCCAGGAAGTCGCGAATGCGCTGGTGCAGGCGGGAATCACCGGGATTCTGAATTTCGCCCCCATCGTGCTCGAGGTCCCGGAGGAGGTGATGGTGAATAACGTCAACCTGGCCATTGAACTCGAGAACCTGAGTTACTTCATTCAGCAGTAGTGAGAGCGGAACAGCGCGTCCCGCCTGCCTCTTCCAAAATGGCGGACCGACTGATTGCCGCCCCCTGATTGCTGATGCCTCGCCTTGCCCCCGCCGCCGCACTGATCACCGACTGCTCCCCATACGAATGCGTGCCAGCCGAGGTTACGGCAGGTCCGTCCTGCCCATCAGCCAGCGATCACATTCCCGGGCCGCCTCGCGGCCTTCGTTAAACGCCCAAACGACGAGGCTTTGCCCACGGCGGCAGTCGCCAGCGGCGAACACCTTGGGAATGCTGGTCTGGTACTTCCCATATTCGGCTTTGACGTTTGATCGCGGGTCGCGCTCGAGGCCGAGCTGCTCGAGCAAAGGTTGTTCGGGGCCCAGAAAACCCATCGCCAAAAGAACCAACTGGGCCGGGCGCATTTTTTCAGATCCAGGGACTTCTTTCGGAACGAACCTGTCCTGCTGGTCTTTCTCCCATTGAATCTCAACAGTCAAAATCTCCTTAACCTGCCCTCCGTCGTCGCCCGTGAATCTTTTGGCCGTCGTCAGATAGACGCGCGGGTCCTCGCCGAATGCCGCTGCAGCCTCTTCCTGACCATAATCGAGCCGGTAAACCTTGGGCCATTCAGGCCAGGGATTGTCCGACGCCCGTTCCATAGGCGGACGAGGCAGAATCTCGACCTGGACCAGGCTCTTGCATCCATGCCGCATGGCGGTGGCCACACAGTCCGTTCCGGTATCGCCGCCTCCGATTACGATGACGTCCTTCCCCGCGGCGGAAATGAACGTCCCGTTCTTTTTCCCATCGAGAAGGGATTTCGTGTTGGCCGTCAGAAATTCCATCGCGAAATGGACGCCCTTGCGCTCGCGGCCTTCGACCGGCAAATCCCGGGGCTTGGTCGCGCCGGTGCAGAGCACGACGGCGTCGAATTCGTCCATCAGTTGCTGCGCGGAAACATCCTTTCCCACTTCGGTATGGGTGATGAACTTGATCCCCTCCTTGACCATCAGATCGAGGCGGCGCTGGACGACCACTGCCTTGTCCAACTTGGGATTGGGAATGCCATACATCAGCAATCCGCCGGGGCGATCGGCGCGTTCGAAGACTGTGATCGAATGTCCGGCCCGGTTCAACTGAGCGGCCGCGCACAATCCCGCCGGGCCAGACCCCACCACGGCCACCTTTTTCCCGGTAAGGACAGCCGGCGGTTCCGGCGTCACCCAGCCGTCTTCCCAGCCTTTGTCGATGATGGCGCACTCGAGGGTCTTGATGGTGACCGGGGGGGCGTTGATGCCCAGCACGCAG
>CAZCUL010000501.1:0-3135 GCA_964501475.1 uncultured Verrucomicrobiota bacterium
CCGGCGGACGGGGCGGCCCGCGCTCCTGATTCCGACCCTCCACTTGTGAAAGCTGCATTTCCTCCCGCCCTCGGGTTCTGCGGGTCCCGGTCTTTCCCTGCGATTCACCAGCTCGGATAGAGAATCGAGGCCAGTGGGTGGGGTCGTACAGTCACAATTCACAAATTGTGAGTGGACGACCCACCAGATCATTCACCAATGCACGCACGAACAGTTCGCCCATGAATAATCCAATCGCACCTTGAGGGACATGAACGAGGCCGGCCGAAAGGGGCAATGCCATCGGGAGTCAATGGTTAGGACTACCCCTCGCATCCATTACCACATTACCTGAATTGTTGAATGCTGAGACGCGACCCCAATCGTGGGAGCGGCGATGCATCGGGAATACCCAAGGCAAACGCTCATCGAATCTGGGCCCACGAAGGGGCCGTCCACACCTGCAGCACATTGCCATTATCGCTTTTGCCCATGATCATGCTGTCGTCAGAAGAAAAAATCAGGTTGTTGAACAACGATCCCTTGCCTTCCAAATCGAGCAAGGGCAATTGTGTGCGCAGATCATACAGCTTGATGGCTTCCTCGTGACTGTTTCCCAAGGCAAGCAGTCGTCCGTCGTGCGACACAGCCAGGCCGAACACGGCGTTGATCTCATCGTAAATGACGGCGACCTCCCCTCTGGTGTCCAGATCCCAAAACTTGGCGGTGCCATCCTCGCTGGAACTGACCAGACCCTTACTGTCCGGCGTGAAGGCCAATGCGTCGGCAAACTTGTTAGCGAGACCGTCCCGTCATCATGTCCCTCCGCCATCCACTTCTCGTCAGACGACACCGCTCGAGATAGATTCCAGCCATTGTTGGTCGACCAGCTCTTAACCGTCCATGTGTCAAGATCCCACAACGCGATTTGATTTCGTGGCCGCAGGCCTCTTGCCGTCAATAAAGTCCTTGTTTTCGGCAGAACGTACAACGGGCTGATCCGTGCCGGTGGCAATCGGGCTTTTAACGTCACTTCCCGTGTGATCCGGTTCCACAGCCGGAGAGAACCTTCCCGGTCTCCTATGATGATATTACCATTGGGCATGAAGACCAACCGCGTGTTGTTGGAACCGAGCTCATCCAGCATTTGCATGGGCTGGTCTCCACCCGGTTGCCAGAGAATTACGGATCGGTTCCAACGTATACACGCGACCAGATTGGAGACGGGAGAAAAGTTGGCTTGGTGGCACTGGGGGACGACCCGGCTTGTTGGCGGCCTGGGTTGGGGGCGCGCGTTCCAGGCATGAATCGTCCCGTTTTTGGCCCCACTGAAAAGAGTCTCCCCATCCTGTGAATAAGCTAAAATCCAGACCTCATGCCGGTGCCCATGGAATTGATCGAGTTCCGAGAAAGTTTCCGCCTCCCACAACCGAACGGTTTGATCCGCGGAGGCGGAGGCGAGGTTGCGGCCATCCGGCGAGAAGGCCAGACTGGATTGCCTGGGTAATTCAAAAAGAACATCGCTCTGGCAACGACGCCACAAGTGGCGCCATTCCTATCCCCATAAATCCGTTTCACCCTCGGTTGGGATTTGTCGTCTCAACAGCTTATTGGCCAACCCCAAGTTGCCGACGCGGGCGGCTTGCTGGGCGAGATAAATATCCGAGGCATAGACTTGCTGGCTCAGAACTTCAGCGGTCCGATTAGCACGCGCTGCTTCCAATTGCTGGGCCACTTGAGCTTGGGTGGCCGCCAGCCTGGCTTGACGCTCGCGAACCAACCCAACCATTGCCAGCCCCAATCCTACGACCAAGGCAATGCCGATCGTCGCCGTGCCGCCAACGACCGCCTTATTCCGGCGCATCCATTTCTGAAAGTGATAAGCTTTGCTGGGTGGTCTGGCCACGACGGCTTCCGAGTTCACGTGCCGCTTGACATCGGCGGCCAGCCCATTGGAGGTTTCGTAGCGTCGTGACGGGATTTTTTCCAAGCACTTCATCACGATCCAATCCAGGTCCCCTCTCAATTGCCGCTTTAGATGGGCGACCTCGACGCCGCGGCTCCGCGCAATTTCGGTCTGCTCCTCGCTCCGCAAGGTGCCGAAGCTCGTCGACGGGCGAGGAGGATCGTCTTCCCGTATGCGGCGTCGAATTTCGTCAAAGCGTTGCTTGGACAGATCACTGGGATCAAAGGGAGGACGGCTTGTCAGCAACTCGTATAGAAGCACGCCCAAGCTGTAAATGTCCGTGCGTGTGTCCACGTCCAACCCGCTGATTTCCGCCTGCTCGGGGCTCATGTAGGCGGGTGTGCCGATGAATTGCTCGAAAGCGGTAAACAGGGTTTTGTCCGTCAGCCTTCCCTGAGCCGCCTTGGCAATTCCGAAATCGATCACTTTGGGATTGGGGATCCCATCGTGCATGGTGACCAGAATATTGGACGGTTTGAGGTCTCGGTGGATGATCCCCTTTTGGTGGGCGTGCTGGACGGCCTGGCAAACTTTAACAAACAGATCCAGGCGTTGGCGCGTGGACATCCGGTTTTGGTCGCAATACTTGGTGATGCGAATACCCCTCACGAGTTCCATCACGAAGTAGGGACGCCACGTTTCCGTGGCTCCGGCGTCCAACACTTTGGCGATGTTGGGATGGTCCATCATGGCCAGCGCCTGCCGCTCGGCTTCGAACCGGGCGCCAATCCCAAGGCCATTGTGCACGCCGAACACATTCCGCCGGGCAAGCTCGCGTCCAGCGGCTTTCCACAACAGGAACATTGATTCTTATCGGGCATGATCCATTACCTGGGCTTCGTCCGCAGCGCGCGAGCCCCCTTGTATGCCAGCCAAAGAATAAGATGGTCGTGGTCGGCGCCCTCAGGCCAGGGATGGAGTTCATCGGGCGGACAGGGTCTCATGGTTGGTTCGGTGGCGACAAAGCGCTTGCGGACTTCCTGCTTCCTGCCCAGCTAAACGCACTTGATTGGATTTCGCGCCACGTGGGCGCAGACCACAGATGCAGAACGCCGCCGTCGTTTCTTGCCATGATTAAGCTGCCATCCGGGGAAAAGCGAATGCTTCCGAATAAATGGCCCTCACCCGGCAGTTCGATCATGCGGATGTAGGTATGCATATCGTAAAGCGCTATCTGGCCGCCGGTGCCC
>CAZCUL010000502.1:0-3512 GCA_964501475.1 uncultured Verrucomicrobiota bacterium
AAGGCGGGACGGGACGGTGGAAAGCTGGGGGCGGGATTTTCTCGATCAGGGCACGTTTGCCCAGAGTTTGACCGATGTGATCGCGATTACGGCGAATCAGGAGCATTTCCTGGCCGTTGTTTGCGGGGATCAGGTCGAGGCCCCGAGAATTGTGCAGCAGCCGAAGAGTCAAACGGTCCCGGTGGGTGGGGAAGCCCGCTTTGCCGTGGAAGCCACCGGTGCTGAACCGTTCACTTATCAGTGGCGACGCGACAACGAGGCAATCCCCGGAGCAACCAGTTCCACTCTGGTCATTGCGCCTGTTCAACACAACGACGCAGGATTTTATTCCGTGCTGGTGAGCAACGCGGCCGGTGATGTGGTTAGCGCAGGCGCGGCGTTGATCGTTCCAGAGCGCGCGGTCTTGCTTGGCGACATTAATCCGCGGCAGGAGGGCTCAAGAATTTCGATCCCAATAGAATTAGTGAGTGATGGCGATGTCGCAGGCATGACCTTTCTTCTCCGTTTCAATCCGGCACACTTGCGGAATGCCGGGTTTGACTGGTCGAGCCATGTGGAGGGGCAGTTCAGCGACGTCAATACCAACATCCCAGGCGAAATCCGGGCCACCTTTGCCCTGCCGGCGGTGGCCATCCCAGCCGGTACGCAGCCCTTGGTCGATGTTTCGTTCCTGCTACGCAGTGTTCCCGAAGACCTCGACACAGAACTGGCCCTGTCTATCGTGGACGTTTCCGACCCGGGTGGAAACGCGATTACGGAGGGAAGCTTCGCGCGCGGAACCGTCGTCAGAATCCTCCGGCGCACTGTCACTGGTGACAACAACGCGAATGACCGCCTGGATATCGGCGATGCCACGGTCATCCTTCGTTTTCTGGCGCAGCTCGATCCGGTCCGCTCATGGGATATCTCCGGAAACGATCTGAACCAGAACAGCAGCCTCGATTCGGGCGATGCGGTGAGGGTGCTCCGGGTCTCCTCGGGAATCGATCCGCAGCCCGGCGCTGTTCAACCGGCCTCCCTCGCCGAGGGAGCGGGAGGCGGGTCGATCTTACCAGTCTCCACTTCGGAAGCGGCGGTACTGTCGGCGAACCGGCAACAGGTTGCCGCAGGGGAGACATTGGTGGTGCAGGTGCGGTTGCAAGATGTGGAAACGAGCATCTCGGGGGCCGCGTTTACCGTGAGCTATCCGCCCATGGCATTGCGCCTGACGAGCGCCCAATCGCATCGCGCGGGCCCGATCGTGCCGGGAAATGCGTTGGCAGTTTGGAATGTCGCTCCCGCCCAAAACAACTACGCGATTCAGAACGGGAATGTTTCTCTCGCAGCCAGCAGCGCGCTCCCCTGGTCGGCGGCGAATGGCGTTTTGGCCGAACTGACCTTCCAGGTCCAGGCGGATGCCACCAGCCAGTATCTGTGGCCGATATCGCTCAGCACGGTCGAAATCACCAAGAACGGGTTTGAGAACCGGATGCTGGCCGGTTCTCAACTCACAGTAATCGGGCGCGATCCACAGCCCGCGCGCTTCTCGGCCCAGGGGTTCCTGGCCGAGGATGGACTGCACTTCGAAATCGAAGGCGAGATCGGCGCGGTCTATGTCATCGAGGTGAGTTCCGACCTGGAGATGTGGGCGCCGCTGGCCACGATCACGAACAGCACCGGCACGTTTGAATTCGTGGATCCCGACGCAAGGAACCACGACCGCCGCTTCTACCGCGCCCGCCAGCTCGAGTAGTCGGTGCGTCGGTGGGCGTAAGGCTGGCAGCACCGCAAAGCGGTGCCAGACGGTAGCCGGAGGTCAGAGCGTAGCGGAGACCTCCGGCAATTGATGCAAAGGAGCATGCACCCCAGCGGGATGCCAGACGGTTTTGATAACTTTCGCCTGATGGAGACTGAGCGCCGCGGTCCGCATTTCCTCCGTCGGCTTGCCTGAAGATATCTGGCACCCCGCTGGGGTGCGATGCTCGTTTTACACGGGACCGGAGGTCTTCGCGTTGCTGTGACCTCCGGCTACCTTCTGCCAACCCTCCGGGTTGGACGCACCGACGCACCGACCCATCACGGCTCGGATTCTTCGACGCCGACGTGTTTTCGGACGGCGTCACAAATGACCTGGCTCCAATGGGCGAGAACCGCCGCATCGCGTCCCTCAATGAGCAGGCGCGCCTTCGATTCGGTTCCCGAATAGCGGAGAAGCACCCGCCCGCCGTCAGGCGTCACTTGAGCCTCGGCCTGCGCGACCAGCTTTAGCACACCATCGAGTTGTTCGAAGGGGCGCTTTTCCCGCACCCGAACGTTCTTGACCACTTGCGGAAAGCGAACCCAGCACTTGGCCAATTGGGAAAGTCGCGTGTCCTTCGCTTTCATGATCCGCAAGATTTGGAGCGCCGCCACCAGGCCGTCGCCGGTCGTGCTGTAATTACGAAAAATGAGATGCCCGCTTTGCTCGCCGCCGAATGCGTATCCGTTCTTCAGCATCTCATCGATCACGTTCCTGTCGCCGACGGCGGTGCGGACCACCTTGCCGCCGGCCTCTTTGAGGGTCGCGTCCACGCCCGCATTGCTCATGACGGTGGCAACGAGCGTCTGTTCCGACAAGGTTTTGTGAGCGAGCATGTCCAGGGCGGCAATCACCATGATATCGTCGCCATCAATGAGCTGCCCCTTCTCGTCACAGAGCAAAACGCGATCGGCGTCTCCATCGTGAGCGATACCCAGGTCCGCCCGCTGATCCAGGACGCGGGCGCAAACGTGCTCCGGATGCATGGAACCGCAACCGCGGTTGATGTTCGTGCCATCCGGATCATTTCCATAAGTTATGACCTCCGCACCCAATTCGCGCAGGACGCAAGGGGTGGACTTGTAAGCCGCGCCGTGCGCGCAATCGACCGCGACGCGCATTCCCTCCAGTGTCAAGCCGCGCGGGAAAGAGGCTTTGGCGTATTCAATGTAACGGCCGAGGGCGTCGTCGATGCGCACGGCCTTGCCGATTTCCCCGGCGGTCGGACGGATGCTTTCGATCTGGCCGCTAAAGACCAACTGTTCGATTTCGTTCTCGATGTTGTCGTCCAGCTTGTAGCCGTCGCCCCGGAAGAACTTGATGCCGTTGTCATCATAAGGATTGTGGGATGCGGTAATAACGATCCCGGCATCGGCGCGCAGACTGCGCGTGACGTAGGCGACGCCCGGGGTGGGAAGCGGTCCGATGAACAACACATCCACACCCATGGAAAGGATGCCGGAGGAAATCGCGTTTTCGATCATGTAGCCGGAAAGGCGGGTATCCTTGCCCAGGACGATCTTATGTTTGCCCTGGCGGGAGCGGCTCGGGAGGTTTTTGAAGACATGCGCGGCCGCCCGTCCGAGACGCAAGGCGGTTTCGGCGGTAACGGGCTCGACGTTGGCTGTGCCGCGCACGCCGTCCGTTCCAAAGATTTTTTTCGGTTTCGTCATAAGCAAAAAGCCGGCTGGTTTCGGGCTATTCCTCGATGGGCACCGGATTCACGGGGGAAATC
>CAZCUL010000503.1:0-5953 GCA_964501475.1 uncultured Verrucomicrobiota bacterium
CCGGCAACAAAGCCAGCCGACGGATAAAAGAGAACTAATCACCGTGGCTGAGGCCGTGCAATGGGCAGAGGAACACTTGTTCGACCGCAACTCGGTGGTACTGGAATGCCAAGTGTGGCAGGAGGCGCTGGGCCGGGCGCGTGGCGAGCGCTTCTCGGTGTCCGATCTCACCGAGTTCACCAGGCAACGCGGCTACATTCGGGATGAGGAGCGTCCGGGTCAAGTGACTCTGCACGATGTCCTGCTCCGCGAATGGGAGATCGTCCAGACCGCGAAGGATGGTGTGGGCGATTGTCATCCGCTTGTTGCGAATCCGCGTCCCGCCGATCCGAAGTTGGACGATGAGCAACGCAAAGCTCTCAACGCGCTGCTTTGCTCGACGAATAAGGTATCGGTCTTTCGCGGCGGCGCGGGTACTGGGAAAAGCTTTGTTCTGCGCGAACTGGCCGAGCAAGTTCAACAGGCCGGTCGCCGCATCGTCGTTCTTGCGCCGCAGCGCCAGCAAATCGTGAGCATGGAGAAGGCTGGATTCCCGTCGGCCTCAACGGTCGCGAGTTTTCTTCTCAAAGGCGACCTGGCTGAAGGAGCAGTCGTCGTCGTGGATGAGGCCGGGCAGATTGGTGGACGGCAGATGCTCGAACTGATTCGGCTGGTCCGCGAGCGCAATGCGCGGCTCTTACTTTCGGGCGACACAAGGCAACATGGAGCGGTCGAGGCTTCGGACGCCTTGCTGGCCATTGAGCGTCATTCCGGTGTGAAGCCGGTGGAGTTGCACAAAATTCGCCGACAAGACCCGGCACTCGGACGGGATTTCGATGAGAGCAAGCGAATCAGGCAGTATCGGAAGGCAGTTGAATCGACTGCGGGTGGCAAGGTCGGCGAATCGTTTGAACGACTCGATAAGATGGGGGCAGTCGTGGCGTGCGGTTTGGGTGACCAGGCCGACAGGCTCGCGGACGAATATCTCCTCCTCGCCGAACAGAACGCCTCGGCAGTCGTCGTCTCGCAGACTTGGGCTGAGGTCCATCGCGTGAATGCTCGCGTACGGGATGCGCTGAAGGCGAAAGGACTTCTCGGCGCAATCGATGTGACCATTGAAGTGCTGGACAAGCTCGATCTGACGAATGCGCAGAAACATGATGAACGCTTTTACCCAAAAGAGGCGGTCGTGGTCTTCAATCAGAAGATCCGCGAGGCCGAGCCGGGCACAAAGGGCAAGCTGACTGGCATCGTGAAAGCTGGGTTGCTGGTTGATGTGGGCGGACGGTTCGTGACCGTCTCCAACAAGATGCTCGACCGTGTTTCAGTCTGCCTGCCGCGCGAATGTCAGATTTCGGCAGGCGACCGGCTGCATCTGAAAGCCAATCGCAAGCTGGCGTCAGGAGACCGCGTCACGAATGGCGAACTCGTCACGGTAAAATCGGTTCGTCCGGATAGTGCAGTTGCACTCACCGATGGGCGCATCCTGGATTCGAGCTTTCGTGAATTCCTTCCCGGGTACGCCGTCACGTCCTACGGCTCGCAAGGAAAGACCGTGGATTACGTTCTGTTCTCTGACTCGACCATCAAAGCGGCCACGAACGCGCAGCAGTGGTACGTCACAATTTCGCGTGGTCGACGCGGCATCCGCATCTTCACGCCGGACAAAGCGCAACTCCGCGAGAATGTCGCGCGCTCCGGCCATCGTCCGTTGGCGATGGAATTGGCATCCGGTTATGCCCCGCGCCGAACGATTCGTCTTTGGGATCGGCTGCACGGCTATCTACTTCGTTTCGGTCGTCGAGCCGCCGACAACTTTGTCCGGCTGAAGTTGGCTCGCCGCCGTCACCATCAATCCACACAGAATTATGAGCACAAAATCACCCGAATGTTGGGCGAGCGACCCGAACGCTCGCGCGGTCAAAATCGAACTGTCGGCTGAACAAAGCCTGCTACTGCCGTTCGACCAGTTCGCCTTCTCCGAACTCAAGAGTGAAGGGAAGGAACAGCGGTTGCGACTGGTCTTCGCCACGCACGAGGTCTCGTTGCGCGGCCATTCCTTGCGACGCATCGAGACCGCCATGCAACGGATGGAATTGTCGCTTCTCACTGGACTGTCTGGCAAACAGCGGTCACTTATTCCAGACGGTCAGCCGGTGGTTCTGGAAATTGTCGTCACGGAGTCCGCAACTACCAAAGTTGAAGGACAGCCTAGACAGACGTAACACCGACGATTCGCTTTTTAGAGACGGGTTCGTGCGTGGAGTGCCACGAAGTACGCGGTCGTGCTCGCCTCGACCGGATGCAAGCCGGCAGCACGATCAGGACAATCGAAGTGCTCGATTCGGCCAATGTTTTGGCTTCGCTACGTTGCGAAAACTCCGCGCCTGATCCGCCCAACCAACCTTCTCCTTGCAAATACAGTTAGGGCGTTGACGCGCCCTCACCCACTTGGACACGTCAACCTCATACCTCTGGATCAGCTTCTGGTCTACCGCCCTGGGACAAGCGTTGGCGCAATTGCTGGGCGCCGTGCGCCTGTACGTGAACTACTTTCAGCCGTCCTTCAAACTGCGGGAGCGGATCCGCGAGGGGGCGAAAGTAAAAAAGTTGTATCACCCACCGGCCACACCCTGTGATCGCTTGCTGGCGCACGAGGCGGTCGATGATGCGGTCAAGGGGGCTCTGCGAAGACAACGAGAGCAATTGGACCCGGTGGAACTGCTGCATCCGGATACGGCAAGGACAGTCTGCGCTGCAAATCGCCCATTTAGCCCTCCTGAAAACCAAGCCCCGTGGAAATATCTCTCTTACCACGAAGCATACGCGCGAAGCCAGAGCGACGAAGGTTCGCCGGACACGTATAAACACCGTTCGGCTGCCCGCCGGCGTGGCCTGGAATCCAATAGCTCACGCCTCCTTTACGCGTTACGGGACCTTGCCCCAACAGCAAGCCCCTATCTCGCGACATTCTGTATCAAACCTTTGCGCTGGCAACGAACCAGCGTCGCGCAACCCTAAGAAATCCTACAAACTCAAGGAAGCATTGTGTTCGCATTTTTTACAGGCTGCCGCAAGTTGTGATATCGCGGAAAGGCGTTGCGCGGGCGAACGATGCAATTCCCTCAAGGTTGGTTGCAGTTCAAATCCGCCCACGACTCGACCTTGTAGCCAAATCGGGATTCGCGAACGGGGGTTTCGGTTAACCAGTCGAAGAAGCTCACCTCAACCTGAGAATCAGGATCTTCAGTAACAATTCCTATCCGACAGATAGGCGACGGTGGAAAGTCGCGGAGAACACTAGGCTCGATCTTCGCCTTGAGTTGATTTACGTCCTGATCAGGAGTCAATCCGCTTGCCAGCGTAAGGTGTAATCCTCCGGTAGAGCCGTACCACGTTGGTTCCCCGTAGGATAAGAAATAATCCAGCGCACGCTGACGAGTAGGCCGTTCATCTTCGTTAGCCCAATCAAGTTCTTTCGACGACTTCACGAGATACCCCAAACGAAAGTGGCGCGATGCTGGCAACGGAGGTGTCCCCACCTCGAAGTAGCGCTGAAGCGCCCGTTGGAACTGCTGCAAGTGTAGTCGTGGGTCTGGGCTGTGCTCATGGATCCACCATCGTGCCTTTTGAATCTCTTCATCGGTTAGGGGTAGCCGCTCAATGCACTGCCTAGTAGCCTTAATCAGGGCTCTTCGAATTTCCTCCAAGCCCGGGCTCTCGCAATGCAGAACAAGTGATTTCCTGTTCCACACGCTCAAGTGTGTTGCCGCTACCACTGGCGGCCGGCATTCCGGGCATACGTCTCGCATTATGCGGGCGAATTCCGTAACATCACGAACGGTAAGAGCGTCCAGTAGCGTGATGTGAGGCCCGCCCCACGCATTTACCTCCCCGCGCTGGTCGATTGGATACCGCAATATGTAGAGCGGGTCGGCAGTATCGATCTCGCCCACATAAAGGCGTTCAAGCCGGGTTATGAGAGGAATATTTGTGGGGATGGCGTAGGCCGCGCGAAATGGCCCCTTGGATAACGGTGGCCGCTTCTGCGTCTGCCACTCCACAGCCAGTTTGTCTCCCATCATTTCCAATTGAAATCCCACGCGCTCGATTTGCATTCGGCGGGTTTCCTCCGTGTATTTTTTTCCTTCAGGTACGTCACCTAGCTGCGCTGTTTTCACCACCAGTCCTTGCCGCCAGGCCACAAGGAGGGCAAGGAGCCCAGCATCGTAAGCGAACATCGGATAGGCCTGCATGCTGAGATAGAGTTTCCGACTAATGAGATTGAACTCAGATCTGACGCGCGAAACGTTCCGGAACACATCCCAATCTGCTAATTGGGGGTAACACCGCAAGAGCTTCTGCTTTATCTCAGCTTCGATCTGCACCTTGAATGCACAGTCGCCATCAGTGGTTCTACCGGGGGCTGGGATCGGTCGATAATCCCAGATAATCAAATCCGCCATGCTGTCGAGCGCTATCGCCAATGCTTTGACCCAGCTATCGACCTCCGCTTCGGACATTCCGTCGCGTGTGACAACTGGATCGATGTAGAGCACTCGGTCGCACCCTAGGGCTCGAAAACAATAATCCCATGCTTGCCAGAGAGCCAGCGTGGACGGTTCAGTTGGCCAACTCTGGTCTCGATAATGGAGTTTCACAACTGTTTTGAGATTCTTGGCAGACCATTCATCGATACACTTTTGCATCCGCTGCCTGAGATCTGACTGACTAGCAGTTTTGCTGGTGATCGAAATTGACGGGACAATTACGGAATCTATCTTTGCTTGTTCGCCAATTGCCTCCGCAATCTTTAGGCGTGGTCCGAGCTTCAGTGTGCCACTCGAATCGCTGTCAAACGCCTCCTCAGGCGATTTATGCTTTAGCAGGATCAGGATTGCAGTTTTCATAGTTTTATTGCCACGTTCACGTGTATAGCTCGATCAGCCTTGATTCGCTGAGGTCCTCAACCGCAACTACTATCGCATCCGAGAAACTCAGGTCAGTAGATGAGTACTTGACTACCGACCATTGGTGGACGCCCAGCGGAACTACGAAGGGAGTGGTTGATAACTGTTCTCGAATGAGCGCTTGAGCACGCCACAAGGCGTGCTCAAATTGTTCTCGCTCCTTTCCAGCAAGCGAGCCCTGCTCCATCCAGGGTGCATTGGTCACCTCGCCCAATACGATGAATCCATCGTTATCCTTTGTTCCTTTAGGATCTATGTGGTATTTATGGACCAGATTGAATTTCTCCACCGAAGTTCGGAGTTCGAGTAGCTGCGGCAAGAAGCCTACAGGCCAACCGATAGCCACAAGCAAACCATTAGGCTGTACTTGAAATGATCGCTCAAATGGAGGCCGGTTGTCATATGGATTGATGGTGGTGGGGCCGTATCCGCCCAGCTGCATTTTTATGGACTCAGCCGAAGCGCGCAGATACTCGACCAATCCGTCAGTCTCCACAGGCGAGGGGAGCATCCCGCCACCCGTCTTCTGATTCCGAATCGCAAGATTCGTATTCTCAATTCCGTGTTCTTTCCTTGTTCCCTCAAGTCCGATGCCGGTGATATGGGTCTGGTCCTTCCGTGTGACGCGGAGCCAGCCCATCCGAATCCATCCGTCCAGCAACTCATTAAGCCTTTCCTCTAGAAACGCATAGTAACTTGCGAATTCCGATGGCCAGCGCTCAATTCCATAACAAGCTACGAACGTTACGCCTTTTCTGGACGAATGACGCTCGTTGAAGGTTGCGATAACTTTGCTCTGATCCAGAATGTTTTCGCTTTTCACGCACGCAACCTAGCGGCGCGGGCGCATCCCGATCAACCGGCAAGGGTAGCCAATTTCGTAGGCGCTACGAGCCGGTGGAATAGATTTTGTCATTTTCCCTTTTCCTGACGCAGCGCGTCTTCCCGGCGATTAGCAGCGTGGATTCTTCTGTGTAAGTCGCACCTCAACCAGGCGTTCTGTG
>CAZCUL010000504.1:0-2502 GCA_964501475.1 uncultured Verrucomicrobiota bacterium
GCCCCACCCGCCTGAAGCGGGTTTTTGCCTAACACGAATCCGAAGCCGCACCGTCGTATGCTATTACCGACGTGGGGGTTCCGGGGGCGGCCGCCGCGGCCGCGGGGGCTCCGGCCGCAGCCGCCTCGGCAGCGGCGCCGGCGCAGGTCTTTCAGCGGGGTCAGACCACGTTCAACCGGCGGTTCTTCGAGACCAAGCTGGCCGGTTTCCTGCGAATGGTTCCAAGCGAAAGTGAAAAGAATATGCTCTTGCATGTCAAATCAGCGCGCGGGGAGCACGTCGCCAGCCGGATCAGCAGAGTAACGCCCGACGAGCTTTATCTGCAGGTCGTGAAAGGCGGTGCTTCCACCGATGTCATGATTCCATTTAGCGAGATCAGCGAAGTGCAAATCCGGCACAAGGAAGCCTGATCAGAAAAAGTTCCGTGCGCTGGAGATGCGAGCGGACTAGAATCGTGCTCTGTCGGCGGTTTGATCCGCATAGGTAAGAACAATGAAATACCGCACTATTCTGCTGTTTGGTGCACCGGGCGCAGGCAAGGGAACTCAAGGCAAAATCCTCGGGACCATCCCCAACCTGTTCCATTTTGCCTGCGGCGATGCGTTTCGGAAGCTTCGCGTAAACGATCCACTGGCGAAGACTTTCATCGAGTATTCCAGTCGTGGCCAACTGGTGCCGGACGAAGCGACCATCGAACTTTGGCGAAACAACATTCAGACCTGCACAGTGGACGGCACGTTCGATCCAGTGCGTGACACCCTGGTGCTCGACGGCATCCCTCGGAGTGTCCGGCAGGCGGAAATGCTCAAGGACACTTTGGATGTCCGGGCGGTGTTCCATCTGACCTGCAAAGACATAGAGAAGATGGTTGAGCGATTGCAGCGCCGGGCTCTGCGCGAAAACCGGCTCGATGACGCAAACCTGGCGGTGATCAAAGATCGCCTCGAGGTCTATGAGCGCGAGACCCGGCCGGTGCTGGCATTTTACGGGCCGCAACTGGTGCACATGATTGATTCATCGCAAACCCCCATCCGGGTTTTGCGGGATATCATCAATATCATAGTCAACACGGGCACGTCGGATGAGTGACCAGTTCGGTTCTTTTGTCGCCAGCGAGCTGTATTGCCCGAAGTGCGGGCGGGCCCAGCCTGTTCGCGAGAAACTGCTGCTCGTGCTGCCATCGGGGGAGCTTTATGAGTATCTCTGTTCGAATTGCGCCAGTTCATTGGGCAAGCGGACCGTCCCATTGCGGCCGGTTGCCGCGCAAGGAGGCCCGGCGCGAACGGGCAAGCCGACGCGATTGCTGCGTTGATCTCGGGCGCGGCAGAAGCCCGTTCGCCGTCGAAATGGATAGAAGGTTTTCGCCGCATCCCCCGCCGGGGCGTGGCCTTTGGACGCCGGTCGCATGGATCCCCCTTTAAGCATTGTTTTCATGGGGACGGCATCGCTGGCATGCCCCAGCCTGAAGGCACTTTGCGGCCAACCTGTGGATTTTACGGTTGCGGCCGTAGTGACGCAGCCGGACCGGCCCAAAGGACGCGACCTGCGAAAACAAGCGTCGCCCGTCAAGGATTTGGCCCAGCGCTTTAAACTCCCGGTATTGCAGCCGGAGCGGGCCAAAGATCCGGCTTTCCTGAATGAGCTGAGACAATTCGAACCGGAGCTCATTGTGGTGGCCGCCTACGGCCAAATACTCCCCCAGGCATTGTTGGATCTTCCTCGGCTGGGTTGTTTGAATGTGCATGCCTCGCTCCTGCCCAAGTATCGCGGTGCCGCGCCGGTTCAGTGGGCCGTTTTTAACGGCGACCGGGAAACCGGAGTCACGATCATGAAAATGGATGCCGGCCTGGACACAGGTGGCATCGTAGCGCAAGCGAAGACCGCGATTTCAGCCCCGGATACCGCTCAAACCCTTCATGACCGGCTCGCGCAAATGGGCGCGGATCTTTTGGTCAAGGTGATTCCCCGCTATGCCAAAGGCCAAATTATCCCCCAACCGCAGCCGGCTGAAGGGGCCAGTTATGCCGAAAAGATTTCGCGGGAAGATGGCCGGATCAAGTGGTCCTGGACTGCGCAGCAAATCGTGAATCAGATCCGCGCCTTTCAACCCTGGCCGGGGGCCTTTGCTCATCTGGCCGTCGGCAGCGAACAGAAGCTGATCAAAATCTGGGGTGCGACGATTGTGCCGGGATCGCGGGGTTCCCCCGGCGAGATTGTTTTTGCCGACAGGAACGGTTTGGTGGTGGCGTGTGGAGAGGACGCGCTGCGCCTTGAAACAATTCAAGAGGAGGGCGGGCGCCGCATGACGGCGCAGGAATTCATGGCGGGCCGCCGCCTTCAGCCGGGGCAGCGTTTTGAACAATAGATGTTCCGGGCATAGTGCAATTCTAAATCCTGCTACTCGCCAGTTTTCGAGGACGCATAAATGAAAATTGGATCAAAGTGGATCAAATTTTCCTGATTTCAGTTTGCCCCGTCACTGAGACTGCCTTAAACTGGAAT
>CAZCUL010000505.1:0-8436 GCA_964501475.1 uncultured Verrucomicrobiota bacterium
TAGGCTCGGCGGTCTGTCACCGTCGCGTCAGAAATTCCATTGACACCGCTCCTCCGCATCGTCAGGCTTCGCCGCGATGCTTGCGACGGTCAATCGAGTTGTCATTCAGTCTCCGCTGATGCGGGGTGGCCGTCGTGCCCCCATGTGGAACGCTTATCTGAAGCGCGCAGCGGGCGGGCAGCGGGAGGAAGCGACTTGAGGTAGTCCATTGCGTTTTCCGAGCCCTGCTTGCCCGCGGTAAGCAGGGTTTTTTATTGCCCTGAACATGCCCTCCTCTTTCACAACCTTCTTTGCGGACCTCAAGGCGCTGCCGCGTCCGGTCTGGGTTCTGTGCGTGGGGACATTCCTCAACAAGTTCGGCGCCTTCGTCATCCCATTCCTGGCCCTTTACTTGACCCGCCGCGGCTTTGCCATGAGCGACGCCGGACTGGCCATCGGCGCTTACGGTCTCGGGCACCTCCTCGCTTCCGGAGTGGGCGGCTATCTGGCGGACCGGATCGGGCGAAGGCCAACCATCGTCATCTCGATGCTTTCCGCCGCGGTTTCCATGCTGCTGCTTTCGCAGGCGGACGATTTCGGCGTGATTCTCGGTCTCGTGGGGCTGACCGGGTTTGTCTCGGAACTGTACCGGCCGGCCTGCACAGCGTTGATTGCGGACGTGGTGGCGCCGGAAAAACGGGTGGTGGCGTTTTCAGCCTACCGCTGGGCGCTCAATGCCGGATGGGCCTTCGGACCGGCCACCGCCGGCTTTCTTGCAAAGCACTCGTTCTTCTGGCTGTTTGTCGGCGACGCCATCTCGTCCGCGCTTTTCGGGTTGGTGGCCTGGGCAGCGCTTCCCGCCGGCTTCCGCGTCTCGCGTCAGGAAGCCGGCTGGGCGACCGCGGTTCGGTTGATGTGCCGCGACCGGCGTTTTCTGGAAATGCTCGCTGCCACACTGGCCATTGGGCTGGTGTTCATGCAGATGAGCTCGACCTTCGGATTGCACGTCACTCACGCCGGTCTTTCTCCAGCGGTCTATGGCGCGCTCATTTCATTGAACGGGTTGCTGGTGGTGTTGTTTGAATTGCCGCTCACGACGATCACGCAACGCTTTCCGCCGCGGCGCGTGATTGCACTTGGTTATGCGCTGATTGGAATCGGGTTTGGCCTCAACGCGGTCGCGCACTCGATCCCGTCGCTGCTCTTCGTCATCGTTGTCTTTACGGTCGGGGAAATGATCAGTATGCCGGTCAGTTCGGCCTATGTTGCCGGGCTGGCGCCGCCCGCGTATCGAGGCCGCTACGCCGGGGTGCTGGGATTCACCTGGGCGACTTCTCTGATAGTGGGACCGGCCGCAGGAATGGCTTTCTTCGAACAGCATCCGGGCACGTTTTGGATCGTATGCGGCGCATGCGGCCTGCTCGCCTCAATGATCGTGGTCCGAAACCATTTCCCCCAATTACAACCGATCGAGGCGCAAAAAGTCATTTCGGGAAAATAGCTTACAGAAACTTGCCCGGGTTCAGAATTCCGCGCGGGTCCAGGGCGGTCTTGATGCGCCGGTGCAGTTCGCGGACTTCGGGCGAAGTGGCCATTGGCCACCACCGTTTCTTGGCCAGGCCAATCCCGTGTTCGCCCGTGATCACCCCGCCCCAGTCCAGGACCTGTTTAAAAAGGTTGTCCAATGCCGCCTGACAATGTTTCTCCGCGCCACGCGCAGCGAAATCCACCATCAGATTCACATGAATATTCCCATCGCCGGCGTGACCGAAGCAGGCGATGGGAAACCGGTATTTCTTCTCCAATGCGGAGGCGAAAGCGAACAAATCCTCGAGCCGCCCTCGCGGCACCACGATGTCCTCGTTTAATTTCGTCAGGCCGGTGTCGCGCAGGCCGTAGGAAAACTCCCGGCGAAGCTGCCAGATCTCTTCGCACTTCTCCTCGCCGCGGGCCGTCAGCACAAAGAGCGGCCGAAAGCGGCGCATCAGCTTCGCCAGCACTCCGGTTTCGGCTGTGACCGAGCGCTTCTGTCCGTCCAATTCCACAATCAGATGCGCCTGGCAACCTTCCCACAACCGGCTGCCGGTGCGCCTGGCCGCGGCTTTAAGGGTAAACGAATCGGCTGCTTCAATTGCCGCGGGCAGAAACCCCTCGGCGAAAACAGCGCGAATGGCCCGGGCCGCTTCCCTCATGGAAGCAAACCCAACCGACAGCGCCGCCCGATACGGCGGCAACGGCAAGAGCTTGAGGGTCGCTTCCGTAATTACTCCCAGCAAACCTTCGGAGCCGACAAACAATCGCGCCAGTTCCAATCCGGTCTTGTTCTTGTGCGTGCGGCTGCCCAGGCGGACCATCGAGCCGTCTGCCAAAACAACCTCCAATCCCAGGACGTAATCCCGAGTGACGCCATATTTCAGGCAGCGCGGTCCGCCGGCATTGGTGGCAATGTTGCCGCCAATGGTGCAGTGGGCGCGGCTGGCCGGATCGGGCGGATAAAACAATCCCTTCTTCTCGACGCGCGCCTGGAGTTGTTGCGTGATCACGCCCGGCTCGACCACCGCCACAAAATCCGGTGTGCTCACTTCCTTGATGCGATTCATCCGTTCGAGGGAAAGAACGATTCCTCCACGAGCCGGCACACAGCCGCCCACGTAACCATAACCGCTCCCGCGCGCGGTCATGGGAATGCCTTCCCGGTGGGCGAACCGAAGAATTGTGGAGACGGCTCGCGCGCTTCTTGGCAGGGCGACGGCTTCAGGCAGGCGGCTGGCCATCCATTTGTCGCCGGCGTAACGCTGCCGTGTCTCCAGGTCGAGGCGAAGCTCGCCCGCAGGCAGCGCTTTCTGCAGCCGCGCGAAGGCTCCTTTCATTCCTCTGCCGGGGTGGCGATCAAGGCCCGGGCATCCTCGGCCTCATTTTCCGGCACTTGCACCTCGATTCCACCGACAGCCATCGAATACCCTTCCGTGCACAAAGCGGCGATCTCGTGGGCCACGGAGGGATGCAACCCCGCCGAGTCGAGTTGGGCCCGCACCACTTGCGCCTGCATGGGATTGAAGGCACGGAAAACAGTCACGAGTTTCATGCCGGAAGCTTACGCCGCATCTTTCAAGTCGGCAAAGATGATCACGCCGGCGCCGGTCTGGTGGAGGCTCGACACCTGCACCAGTTTCTGCTGCCCGACGAGATGGTTGGCCTGCTGGACGACCACCATGGTGCCGTCCGGCAGGTAACCGATGGCCTGGCCTCTATCTTTGCCTTCACGCACCAGCCGCAACGTCAGCGTGTCCCCCGGCAGCACCACAGGCTTGAGCGCCTGGGCAAGCTTGTTCAGGTTGATGTGCGGCACGGACTGGATTTCGGCTACTTCGCCCAGGTTATAATCGTTCGTATAAAGCTTCCCTCCCACCGATTTCGCCAACCGCAGCAGTTTGGCGTCTGTCTCCTTCTCCTCTGGAAAATCGGCCTCGTGAATCTTGATCTCGACGTGACTGTTCTTCTGCAGGTGATTGAGCATCTCCAAACCCCGACGGCCTCGCGCGCGCCGTTGCGGGTCGGACGAATCGGCGATCAATTGCAATTCCTTCAGCACGAACCGCGGCACGATGATGATCCCCTCGATAAACCGGTTCTCGATCAATTCCGCAATCCGGCCGTCGATGATCACGCTCGTATCGAGGATGTTCAATGTTTCCGGCTCATTCTGCGACTTGAAGCGGACAAAGGGAATGATGAGCGAAAAATCCTCCTTGTTGCTGCGCATGGCCAGCACCATCCCCAGATAGCCAAAGGCCAGAAACAGTCCCAACCGCACCACCCACCGTGTCTTTTCGTCTCCGGCCTCCACCCAGATGAAGAGCTCCGAATTATCGACCATCCAGGCGATGACCGTGCCGAGAAACAGCCCGAAGGTCGCCGCCGAAAAGGCGCGCAGGGAAAATCCCTTGATCATGTGATCGATGGCGATGAGCAGCCCCCCCAGGCCGAAGCCGATGAGCATGCCCCAGAACCCCCCCTCGATCATTTCCGGCCGGTACTGGCTGACGGCATACCCCGCCAGCGTGCAGAGGAGCAGGAAAAAAATCCGAACCACCCAGAGCGACATAGTTGTTCCTGTTTAAAACGGATTGCGGCCCGGATAAACCGGTGCTTCGGTTCCGATTTCCTTTTTCTTCTGCTTCGGTTTGTAGAGCAAGCCATATTTGTTGAGGTTGCTGCTCAAGAGGGTCAGGTTCTCAACTGCTTGCGCGACGTTTTGCCGCAGTTGTTCATCTTTAAAGAGGCTTCCGGCCAGCCCTTTCCCCGCGTCGATATCCTGCGCCAGCCCTTCCACCACTCCGGAAGCCGATTCCAGATTCTGGATGGTGGAATTCAACTGAGCCCGATTTGTCGCCACCAGCCGGTTAAGCTCCTCGGCCAGCCTCCCCAGGTCTTCCGAAAAGCGAACCAGGTTTGTAACCGACGTCGTCAAAGCCGGTGTGTTCGAGTTCACAAAACCCTGCACGCCGTCCACCATTTCGAGAGTCCGCTCCGAAACGAGCCGGAAATTTCCCACCGTGACCGACAAATTGGTCAGCGCTTCGCCGCCCAGAATCGTGCGGTCCACCCGCTCGACGGCCTGTCCAAAGGTTTGCACCGTTTCGTCCACCCGCTCGATCAATCCCGCCGTCGAGCGCGCCACTTCCTGCAGATTGAAAGGCTCCTCGACCAGGACCTCGGCGCCCGGCTCCAGAATCGGCGCCTGATTTTCTCCCGGATAGATCGCCACGTATTGGTCGCCCAGAAATCCGATCTGTTCGATGACAAAGCGCGCGTCGGCATGAATCTTGTACCGCTCCTGGATTTGCACCGTGATCCAGACACCCCTTCCGGCCGGGGCGACGTCCGCCTGCGTGACTCTTCCGATGGGCACGCCGGAGATCAGGACAGCAGATTGCGGCTTCAACCCGCCCACGCTGGTCGCCTTGAGCCGCAATTCATACGTGGGCGTAAAAACCGTGAATCCCTTGCTGAAAGTCAAGAGGAGCGCACCCACGAGGATTAAAGTGATCACGACAAACAAACCGACCTTTCCCGCCAGCCTGGTTTCGCTCATGCCCCAGCAACCTCCTTTATATCCGCTGTCCCGGTCACGAACTGCCGCACCACCGGGTCGTTTGAATTGAAAATCTCTTCCGGCGTTCCCGCCGCGTAAACATGCCCCTCGTGCAACATCAGAATCCGCTGCCCAATACGCCCCGCGCTTCGCATATCGTGAGTCACGGCCACCGACGTCACTTTCATCAAGTCTCGCGTCCGCACAATCAACCGATCGATGCTGTCTGATACGATCGGGTCCAGGCCGGTGGTGGGCTCGTCATAGAGGATGATCTCGGGTCGATAAACAATCGCCCGGGCCAATCCGACGCGCTTTCGCATTCCGCCCGACAGTTCCGCGGGCTTTTTTTCCTCCGTGCCGCGCAGGTCAACCATCTCCAAAGCTTCCCCGACCCGCTCTGCAATTTCCCGCTTCGTTAAATTGCCGGCACGCCGGAGCGGAAACGCCACATTTTCGCCCACTGACATCGAATCAAAAAGGGCGGCGCTTTGGAACAGCATTCCGAACTTTCGCCGGACGCCCAGCAACTGCCGCTCGCTCATGGCGAGGATGCTTTTCCCATCCACCAGCACGTCTCCGGCATCCGGTTGCAAGAGTCCGATGAGGTGTTTCAATAAAATGCTTTTGCCGCCGCCGCTCCGTCCAATAATCACGACCGATTCCCCGGGTTGGATGCGGAGCGTGACGCCATTCAGGACCCGCTGCGACCCGAAGCTTTTATGAACCTCGCGCACTTCGATCATGCCGGTTGCAGGAGGCGATTTAAAAACAGGGTCAAAAAGAAGTTGCTGATCAAAATGGTAATGGATGAGTAAACCACCGCTTCCGTAGTCGCGCGCCCGACGCCCTCCGCTCCTTCGCGGCAGGTCAGGCCCTTGTAGCAACTGATCAACCCCACCATCGCCCCGAAAATCAGGGCCTTGGTCAGACCCATAATGACATCCTCCGTGCCGGTGTATTTTACCATGTTATGCCAGGAATAGGCGCCGTCGATTCCCAGGAAACCAACACCCACCGTATAGGCCGCAAAAATCCCGATGGTGATCGATTCCGCCGTCAGCAGCGGCAGGGCAATCGTCGTTGCCAGCACCCGGGGCCTCACCAGGTAATCCACCGGATGGGTCGCGAGCGTGCGCAATGCATCGATCTGCTCGGTCACCCGCATCGTCCCCAGCTCCGCCGCCAGCGCCGCGCCCACCCGGCCGGCCACCATCAGTCCCGTCAAAACCGGTCCCAGCTCGCTGCACATCGACACGCTCACCACCGCAAGCGTGGCCGTGTCCATGCGCACTTTGTGAAACTGAAAGAAGGTCTGCGCCGCCAGCACCATCCCGGTGAATGCTCCCGTGATCAGCACGACCGACTGCGACTTCACCCCGATGAAATAAAGCTGGTAGAGAAGCTCATGCCCGCGGAGACGCTGTGTGCAGAGCGAGATCAGCACCTCCTTCGCCAGCAAAGCAATTCGGCCCAGCCCTTGCAGAGATCCCATCATCCATGAAAACGCCGAGCCGTTCATCGTTGGCGCCAGTTTCTAACAAAGGCGCTCCCCTCTGGCCAGCGTTTGCTTTGGCGGGTCGTTCGCCGAGGACGCATCTTGACACCGCCCCCGGATCGCGGCTATGGGCGAAGACTGCCGCAGAGCGTTAAATAGCCAAACGCATTTCCATCCTTTACCGCTTCAGACTTTTCACGTGTGCTGCGGCTGGATCTACGGAGAATAGCTGGCTTGGTTTTCACAATCTGGATGGCAAATGGCTGGTGAGAAGAATGACTGGCTATCCGATCAAGGTCTGGGCCGCCCGTTGGCAACTCGTTGGCAAAATTCCGACCAGGTTTTTCCTTGTTTCGGCCGTTTCTTTGCAGCAACTTTACCTTTGAAAGGAACTCTTATGAATTCTCGGTTTCATCGGCTTGCGATGTTCGCTTTCTTGCTATCCACCTTCGGACTTTCCGGGGCGACACATAGCCTTACCATTCACACGAACGGAAACGGCTCTGTGACCGCCAATCCGACCAGTCCCGCCTACCCGCAAAATTCCACGGTGACACTGACCGCCATGCCGGCGAGCGGCTGGCAGTTTACGGGCTGGAGCGGCGACATCAGCGGCAGTCTGAACCCGACCAATGTGCTGATGGATTCGGACAAGTCGATCACCGCCCATTTTGCTCAAATTCCGAGCTACACACTGACCGTGCATGTTTCGGGCAACGGGTCAGTCGATCCGCCGGACGGCACTTACTTGAGCAACAGCATTGTGGAACTCACAGCAACAGCTTCGGAAAACTGGGCATTCCATCACTGGGAGGGCGATGCCAGCGGCAATGCCAATCCGCTCAGTGTCACGATGAATCGGGATAAGGCCATCACCGCGACCTTTGTTGAGCCCGCCCGCATTGTCGATCACCCGCACGATGCCACCACACCTCCTGGAGGCACAGCGAGCTTTAGTGTTACTGCTGCCGGGAGCGGACCGCTGAGTTACGAATGGCAGTTCAACGGGGCAGTAATTCCGGATGCCACAGACGCGACGCTTACGCTTACCAATGTTCAGCCTGCCAACGCAGGGAATTACCGGGCGATCGTGAGCAACTCGTACGGAAGCGCAACCAGCGCCGTGGCTGTGCTGACAGTGGAGTGCCCCGGGACAAACGTGGTGGCCGTGGCGAATGAAGCAGAGTTCCGCTCCGCCATGGCGATCGGCGGCCACGTGCGCCTTTGTTTCAACGGAGTTATCACGCTCAGCGAAACCATTGATGTCACCAAGGACACGGCGATTGATGCCAGCGGCGTCTCGGCGGTGATCAGCGGCGGGAACGCCGTGCGTCTTTTTAATGTGTTGACCAATGTCCATTTCAGCATCACCAATCTCACCCTGGCCGATGGGCGGTATGTGGGGACAAACGGCGCAAATGCGGGGCAATTTCCCGAAGAAACGGCGCAAGACGGCGAAAACGCGGAAGGAGCGGCGATCAACAATATCGGAGGCCATGTGATCCTATCTTCCTGCGTGCTCTCGAACCACTCCGTGTTTGGCGGTAATGGAGGACGGCCAACTGAGCAAAACCAGACCTCCACTGAAGCGGGACATGGCCGCGGCGGCGCGATCTTTAATGAAGGCGGCACGCTCTCGCTCATCCAGAGTACTGTGTCCGAGAACAAGGCGAGCGCAGGTGCAGGAGGCATTTTTGGCTTTTTCCGCGGCCCCGTCGGTCTGGCCTTGGGCGGCGCGGTCTTTTCGTCAGGCGGGAAGCTTACCGTAATCGATTCGACATTCAGCGCCAACGTATGCTCGAACAGCACTTCCTCTTCTACCAACAGCCTGGCTGGCGGGGGCGCTGTTTATAGCGAGGGGATC
>CAZCUL010000506.1:0-5226 GCA_964501475.1 uncultured Verrucomicrobiota bacterium
TGGCAAAGCGCCTGCCTCGATTCTCGGGCGCAACAACCAAATTGCCGAGTTGCAGAACGTCCTCGAGCAGCTTCAGGAGCATGTGGCCGAATTCAGCCGGCGCAAAGGGGCGTTGTCGAGCGAGCAGACGGCTTTGCAGGCCAGCTTGCAGGAAGCGCAAACGGAGCTGCGCGCGCAGGAGGTCGCCATCGCCACGCATCAGGGCGAGTTCAATGCTTTGCAGAACTCGCAACGGACGCTGCACCAAAAGATTGACACGGTTGTTTACGAGGTCCAAAGCCTGGCGGCGCAGGAAGAGGAAGGGCAGCAAAAGCGCTCGGCGCTGGCGAACCAGGCCGGGGAATTGGAAGGGCGCGAACGCGCTTGCCAGGAGCTGGTGGCGGAGTTCACCGCCGGCCTGGAGGAATTGCGACAGCGACGCGATGGAGCCAACGGCGAGTTGACCGAAGTGAAAGTGGCCGTCGCGGCCGAGGAGCAGGTCTGCGCTTCCTTTCGCCAACAGCAGCCGCCCCTGGAACAGCGGATAGCGGAGTTGATGCAGCTTGTCGGGCAGCGCCGGAGTGAAATGTCCACCTTTGCTTCGCGCAAGACCCAATGGGAATCGGAAATCGAAGCGGCCCGCCGGCGCATTATTGATTTGCAACAGGAACGCGAACAGGTCAGTTCCCAAATCGCATTGCTGCTCAGCCAGAAACAGGCCGAGGAAACCGAATTGGCCGGGCGCGAGGAGGTTTTGCGGGGCCGGCGGGGCCAATTGACCGAGCTTCAGGAGCGCCGCGGCGCCATCGACGTGGAGCTGGCCCAAAAGGAGATGTCGGTCCAGAACCTGCGCGAGCGGATTCAGCAGAAATACCAGATCAACCTGGACGATGTTCGGAGCGAATGCATCACCATTACCTATGCGGAGGAAGGGCCGGCGCGCGTGGAAACGGTCAGTCCGGAGGAGATGGCTGCGAGCGGCGCCGCCACGGATTGGGAGGCGGTTTCGCAGCAGGTGGCGGCGTTGCAGAAGCGCATTGATGAAATGGGGCCGGTGAACCTGGTGGCCATTGAAGAATACGAGGAGACCGAGCAGCGCTACAATTTTCTTTCCACACAGCACGAAGACCTGGTGCAGGCCAAGGCGCAGTTGCTCGAAGTCATCAACCGGATCAATCAGCAGACGCGCGAGATGTTCACCGACACGTTCAACAAGATCCGGGAAAACTTCCGGTTGATGTTCACCGAAATCTTTGGCGGCGGCAAAGCCGACCTGGTGCTTGTGGACGAAGGAGACGTTTTGGAAAGCGGCATCGACATCGTGGCCCGCCCGCCAGGCAAGCAATTGCAAAGCATTTCACTGCTGTCCGGCGGCGAACAGACCATGACCGCTGTCGCTCTGCTGTTCTCGATTTACCAGGTCAAACCCAGCCCCTTCTGCCTTTTGGACGAGTTGGATGCGCCGCTGGACGAATCGAATATCAATCGTTTTGTCCGTATTTTGCAGCGCTTTTTGGCGCATTCGCAGTTTATCATCATCACGCATAACAAACGCACCATTGGGATGGCCGACGTGCTTTACGGAGTGACGATGCAGGAGCAGGGCGTGAGCAAGATCGTCAGCGTCAAATTCCACAAGGCAAACGAGGCCGTTACGGACCACCCTGCGGTTCCGCTCGAGGAAACGCCTGTCGGCGGATCGATTGACGAAGAGGAAGATAAGGAGCAGTCTCGCGAAGAGACTTTGGAGATTGCGATGGCGAAATAATCGGCGATAGTGACGCCGAATTTGGTTTTGATTGGATGAGACGCGCCAGCCCAACCCGCCGCCGTGGCCCCGCTTCCCCAAAGGGATCTGGAGGACAGTATTGCCAGGCTCTCATCCGGATTGATGGCAGCGAGATTCGTCGAAAGACAAAGAAGGAATACGAGAAGGCGTCGCGCGACCTCGAGAAGGGGCGGTCGGAACTAGATCGTTTTCAAAAGGAGGACCTGCCCCAGTTCACCCGTTGGCTGAACCGCTGTTTTGGAGCGCTCTTGACGGAACTGCGCGAGACGGCCCGGCGCATCGACGAATGCCGGGAACTGATCCTGGAAATCGAATTCGAAGCGCTTTCGAGCGGCGCTTCGCATGCCCGCGCTTACGCGCGCGTGAAACAGCGCCGGGAAGACCCCGAGTCTGGCGAGGCGAATGATGATCCGTTTGGACCCCGGCCAGACTTTGATGACAAGGGCGGTTTTGAAGAGAGTTTTAATGAAGGCTTTGCCGGTTATAGCCCGTGGGAACAGGAGAAGGAGAAGCCAAAGACGCCTCCCGGATCACGACTGAAGGAGTTGTATCGCGCGCTGGTGCGGCGGCTGCATCCCGACGGACAGGAGGACTATACGTCGCAAAAGGAGGAGTGGTGGCATAAGGTCCAGGAGGCCTACGAGAGTGGGAACGAAGAGGAAATGGAACTCATCCTGAGCCTTTGTGAAATCGAAGAAACCGGCACCACCGAAAAAACGAGCCTTTCGCTTCTGCAACGCATCACGAAACAGCTTAAACGGTCATTGCTCCAGATTAAGCGCCAACTCACCGTCTTCCGGCGCGATCCAGCCTGGAACTTCTCAGCCCGGCGCGACCGCGAATCTCTGGCGGTCGAGCTTCGATGCAAGCTGGAGGCGCAGTTGCGCACTCTTCGGCAGGAGCAGGAGGAGATGGAACAGCTCCTTCGCTATTGGGAATACCAGGCCGTCCGGCGCCCGCGGCGGCGCACGGCTCGCAAACCGCAGAACGCCACCCGGGAATCCTTCTTTTAGTAACAGCCAATAAATCGCAGGTTGCT
This sequence comes from uncultured Verrucomicrobiota bacterium, assembly GCA_964501475.1. GTDB lineage: Bacteria > Verrucomicrobiota > Verrucomicrobiia > Limisphaerales > CAZCUL01 > CAZCUL01. Next base: position 2,808 of record CAZCUL010000506.1, read on the forward strand.
GTGGAAGAGGCTTTCGCGCGGTTCACCAAAGCCGCTTATGGCAGGAGTTTGGAGCTTGATCATCCCTGAGCATTCTTCTCGGTTTCAACCCCATTTTCCTTTCGGATCGGCGGTTTAGTTAGCGCCTGCCCGTTTGGCGTTTTCCGCCTGTCGTGCGGCCGCGATTCAAAGGGCCGAAAAGATGGGCGGCCAATGAAGTTTTTTCCAAAAGGGCCGGTTTCAATCCGTTTTTCTATTAGGCACCTGCATGAAAGAACCTTTACCCGTATGCAAAAATATCAGTAAACTCGGCGCTTCAGCCGAGACTTTGCGCCTGGCCGGCTCTATTTTCCGCCTTTTGACGCGGTCGCATGAGCGATAACCCAATGCTTTTGACGCGAAACAGCCTGATCAGCCGGTTGAAGAACCTCGACGATCAGGAAAGCTGGCGGGACTTTTTCAATTCTTATTGGAGGCTCATCTACCAGGTGGCTCTGAAGGCTGGCCTTTCGGCGACAGAAGCCGAGGAGGTGGTTCAGGAAACCATCATCACCATCGCAAAGAACATCCAATCGTTCCAAAAAGGCCGGGCCAAGGGATCGTTCAAAGGGTGGCTGCTCAAAACCACTCGCTGGCGAATTGCCGATCAGTTCCGCAAGCGACGCTCCGCGGACGCTGTTTTACAGGCCCGCTCCGCGGATAAGGATCGCACCGCCACTGTGGAACGTATCGCTGATCCGGCCGGACTGGAAGCGATTTGGGAGATCGAATGGGAAACAAACCTGATGCAGGCTGCCATGGACAAGGCGCGCCGCGAGGTGGAGCCGGGAGTCTATCAACTGTTCGACCTGCATGCGGTCCAGAACTGGCCGGCGCCCAAAGTGGCCGAAAAGCTCGACGTCACCATCCATCAGGTTTACCACGCCAAATACAAAGTCTCCGAACTGATTCGCAGGGAAGTGGAACGCCTGAAAAGTGCGGAAACCTCCGGACTCGATAAGTTGAATGCACCATCGGTGGATTTCAGGCCGGACAATGCACTCTGATTGAGAGAAATGGGAAAGGCAGGACATGGACGAGACTCCAAAGGCCGGGCAGATTGGCGCCCTTCACGACGCGGATTGGGAGTCGATCCGGCCGCTGGTGAGCGATCATGAGCTGATTCGCTGCATCGGCAGGGGAAGCTATGGAAGTGTGTGGCTGTGCCGAAACGTAATGGGCAGCTACCGGAGCGCGAAGGTGGTGTATGAACGGCGCTTCAAGGACGAGCGGCCATTTCAGCGGGAGTTCGAAGGCATTCAGGAATACGAGGCGGTTTCCCTGACTCACCCGGGCCTGGTCGCGGTTCTGCAGGTCGGCATTCGGCGCGACGACGGCTACTTTTATTATCTGATGGAGCTGGCCGACGACGTTCGGAATGGCCAGGCGATTGATCCGGACACCTATTCTCCCCGGACGCTTCAGTCTGTGAAGACCGAGCATCGCCGGCTCCCGCTCGAAGAAGTTGTCCAGGTCGGCCTGACCCTCTGTGGCGCGCTCAGTCACCTTCATGGACAAAAACTTCTTCATCGCGACGTGAAGCCTTCGAACGTCATTTTTGTCCGCGGCGCGCCGAAACTCGCCGACATCGGGCTGCTGACACAGATGAACGAGGCCGAAACCGTGGTGGGCACGCTGGGCTATATGGCGCCCGAAGGAACGCGTTCTCCGAGCGCCGACCTCTACAGCCTGGGCAAGGTGTTATACGAAATCAGCACCGGCAAAGACCGCCAGGAATTTCCCGAGCTGCCCGCGGACTTGATTGAATCCACCGACTCGGTGCGCTTTCTCCGCTTGAATCGAATTCTGATCAAGGCCTGCGCGAACGATCCCAGACTCCGCTATCAGTCCGGCCAGGAAATGAAAGAGGAACTGCTGGCGTTGGGGGTGAAGGAATGCGAAAGCCGGGCGACCGTCGCCGGCCGTCCGTCGAAAGCCCCGCGCGCGGTCATCATTTACAAAAGCGGGCTCGAAGCGGACGACCATGTGCTGCAGCTTCTTGAGAAGCGCCTCCCCGCACACGGTGTGGATGTTGTGGTGGACCGGCGCGTCAGTCTCGGCATCGATTGGGTGCGGAAACTGGAGCAGGAGATCCGGGATGCGGATGTGGTGATCGCCATTCTGTCGGCGGATTCCATTCAAAGCGAAATGCTGGCTTACAATCTTGAATTGGGCAGCGACGCCGCGCACAATCAGGATGGGCGGCCGCGCCTGCTTCCGATTCGAGTTCGATGGGATGAATCGCCGCCGGATCATCTGGCGAAAATTCTTGGAGCGCTTCCGGCGCTGACCTGGCAGACCCCGGCAGATGACGAGAAGTTGATCAACGAGTTGGTTGCGGCCCTGGGATCACCGCGCGAACCGGCTGTTGAACGGCAAAAGCTCGTGCTGGAATCGGTGG
>CAZCUL010000507.1:0-3804 GCA_964501475.1 uncultured Verrucomicrobiota bacterium
CGCCGGCGAGAAAACTCTGGCGCCCGCTTTTGGCGCATCCTCTGGCACCCCGCTGGGGTGCATGCTTCTTTGCCAACGCTTTCCGGAGGTCTCCGCTACGCTGCGACCTCCGGCTACCTTCTGGCACCGCTTTGCGGTGCGTGACGGCGCAGCGCGCCGTCCCTACCCTGATCCGGACTGCGGGCCTCTGGCCCGCAGCTCTGGCCGCAACAGTGTCTTTGGGAGAACCAGCGCGTTGGTCGCTTTCAAGCCGCGGTCCCGAGCAATTGTCACTGCGTTCCGAAACGAAGATTCGACACAATGGCACAACAGCATTTCAAACGGAATCGATTCATTGACAGCGACGACGCACCACGCCGCTCGCGCCGTGCAACGGCGACGCAACGTGTGGTGTCAAAGTCAGGGGCGCGCCGCGCTCGGGTATTTCCACACTTCCAATGCTTCGGGCAGGCTGGGCGCCTGGGCGGGCCGGTGGGAGGCGCCTTGAAGCCGGTAAATGGACCGTGTGTGCTCGAAGGAGTTCGGAAGCGGCGTCAATGATACCAGCCGGCGCGGCGCGAGCGCGCCCGCCACTTCGGCAATATCCGTCACGCGCAGCACATTGAGCAGCGCCGGACCTTGCCAGTGCGAGCCGGGCGGGTCGTTCAGGATGACCTGCCTGATCCGCTCGTCGAAGAACGCCGCATACAGTCCCACAATGCCCATCTCGCCTTTGCCGTAGATCGAAATCGAGGAAGCGGAAACCTTTTCTTCACTGGTGGCCCACTCGACCGCGCGCAAAACATCCCAGACCTGCATCGCCGCAATGGTGCGGCCGCTCCATACAGCGGTCCGCTCGACATCGGCGTGATCGGCCGGACTCATGGCCTGTTCGGTCAAACGGGGGTTGAGCATCAATACGGTGTAGCGGCCCAGCAACGGAAGCAGTTCGTCCACGTCAAAGGTGAAAAACGAATCTGCGGCCCGCTTCACGTAAATTAGCAAGGGCGCATCGGAGGAATTATTCCGCGGCGTGAGAAGTTGGGCGCGAACCCGCACGCCGGCTTCTGTTTGGAACGAAACATCTTTGTAGTCAGCATAGCGCGCCATCCAACCGCCGCTGCTCTTCGACAGCCTGGTGTCGAGTGGAATGTGCCCGGTGGGGAACCACCGGAAAACTTTGTCCTTAAGTTGGGATTTGAGCTCCGCGCGTCGCCGTTCCCAGGCCGCCCGCGAAGCCGGCTTTTTCAATGCCGCGGTAGCGATGAATTGATTTTGAACCCTGAAGTTAATCGCATCGGCGGGGAGCTTCGTGAGGCAGGCAAGGTCTTCGGCGGTTTCTTCCGCTGGGCTGCTGGTCTCCGGAGGCAAAGGAGCACGGTCCTCCCGGAGCCAGCGCTGCATCCATTGACGGGCCTCGCGCAGAAAGAGCGGCGGGTCGCTGTGCCCGACATTGTCGTCCACTTCGCGGATGCGATCCGGGTTCGCGTCCGGCCCGGCATAAAGGTCGTAAATTCTCTTCGCCCGCTGAAACACTTCATGATAGCCGTCCGGCGGAAACACGGTGTCTTTTTGTCCGCTCAAAATGAGCAGCGGCCGCGGGGCGATGAGCGCGGCGACAACGGGAAAGTCCCAAACGTAGGTGTTGCAGTAGTAGATACAATCACATTGTCCGCGCGCCAACCAATGCATCGCTTGCGAACCGAGGGTGAACGTGGAACAAACCGGCGCTGCTGCCGCGACGCGTTCATCGATCGCTGCTGTGTACCACGTGATCGCGCCGCCGCCGGAAATCCCGGTCAGCCCAATGCGCCCGGCATCCACCTCGGGGCGGGACTCCAGATAGTCCAGGGCGCGAATCGCATTCCATACTTCCGCGCCGGCGGGCGTGTAACCGAGCGAGAACCAGTGCCACATGTTCAGGTCGTGTGTGCCGTGATGAATCCCCGCGACTTCGCCGAACTCGAGCGTGTCGAGAACGAGGCAGGCATACCCGTGGGAGGCGAACCAGACGGCACGGTCCTGATACTGAGATTTCGCTCCGAGAGGATGCGGCGAATGTCCGCACAGATAGAGAATGGCCGGCAGCGGTTTGGAAGAGCCTTTCGGAAGGTAAAAATTCCCCGTGACGTAGAGGCCCGGCCGACTTTGGAAAACGATCTTCTCGATGCCATACGCGCCGCGGTCAAGCCGGCCGGTGATCTGCGCTTTGAGCGGAGTGCGCCCGGGCAGCGGGTCCAGGCCGAGCATATCGAGAAGTTGATGGCGCAACTCCGCTCGCTCTTTCTGCCAATCGTCCAGGGTGCGAATATCGTCCAGGCAGCGCGCGGACATTTCCGCGGCGATCCGCTTCAATTGATTCGTGGCCATTTCGTGGCGTTGCACGGCGGTTTCCTGCGCCATGAGCTGGCCGGCGGTGAACAGTCCGGCCAGAGCGGCCACGCAAGTGATTTGGGCTTTCATGCGAACGCAGATGATACGCGGCCGCTGCGCAGCGTCACTCCTTTTGAGGTAGCAATCCTCATTTTGCGGAGCGCGGCTGTCCCCAGCCGCAGCATGAACGAACTGGAAAGGGCCTGGGGATTCTCCCGCGTCGCCGCGCTCCCCCTCTGCTACGGCTGAATGATCGTGAATAACTTTTCCATTTCTGGCCGGCGAGCAATGGCGTACAAACATCGCGTGGCTAATGAATTCATTCGCGCGGGCTGCCATCCTGCATCTGGCGTCGCCAACGACTGCGGCGGAAACTCGCCCGGGCCTCATGATCTGAGGACCGGCGGAAAGGCTGCGCGCCCATGGCGCTTCGAGGCCGGCAGTTGGCTGCCCCTGTTTTTGGGAGCGCTGCTTTTCTTTGTCTGGACCGGCCGCGCCGCCGAACTGACCATCGCAGCCGCCTCGGACTTGAAATTCGCGTTCGACGAACTTGCGGCGGAGTTCAAAACGAACCAGCCAGCAATCCATGTCAGAATCAGCTACGGCTCCTCCGGCAATTTTTATGCGCAGCTTCAGAACAAGGCGCCATTTGACCTCTACTTTTCAGCGGATATCGAGTTTCCCCGGAAGCTCGCCGCAGCCGGCCTGGCTCCGGATGGAAAGGTTTTCCAATACGCTGTTGGCCGGATCGTCGTTTGGACGCGGGAAGAGTCTCCGGTGGACGCCGAGAAACTCGGCATTCAATCTCTGCTCGCGCCTTCAGTTAAGAAGATCGCCGTGGCCAATCCGCGACATGCCCCTTACGGCCAGGCGGCGGTGGCTGCCATGAGGTCGCTTGGAGTTTATGAGCAAGTTGAACCGAAGCTGGTGTATGGCGAGAACATTGCCCAGACAGCTCAGTTCATTCAGAGCGGCGCCGCGGATATTGGCGTCGTCGCGCTGGCGCTGGCCCTGGCTCCGCAAATGCGCAAGGCTGGCCGTTATTGGGAGGTGCCGCTGGATGCTTATCCACGGATGGAGCAGGGGGGGATCATTCTGAAGTGGACGAAGGAGGCGGCGGCGGCGCGAGCGTTTCGAGACTTCGTGCTGGGCGAACATGGCCGGGCGGTCCTGAAGCGTTACGGATTCTTCCTGCCGGACAAGTGATCGATGGACTGGCAAGCCATTGGACTAAGCCTGCGGCTCTCGGCCTGCACGACATTTGTGTTGGTGGTGATCGGCTTGCCGCTGGCCTATTGGCTGGCGAACACGCCCTGGCGCGGCAAGTTTCTCATCGAGGCTGTCGTGGCGTTGCCCATTGTGCTGCCCCCCACCGTGCTGGGCTTCTACGTGTTGATGGCGATTGGGCCGCACAGTCCATTGGGAAGATTTTATGAATCTCTTTTTGGCCAG
>CAZCUL010000508.1:0-2665 GCA_964501475.1 uncultured Verrucomicrobiota bacterium
ACATAGTAGAATTAGCTGAAGCGCCTCGGCATCGCGTAGGGAGAGTGGACCGCCACAAGAGCGCACAGCCTGGCTTCTGTTGTCGCAACAATCCAACCGCCCAGGCGGATGATCCTCCCTTCCGAAAAATCCTCGCTTCTCTGGGCGGCAAGCAGCCTACGAAGCTGAGAGCGTGGCGGTGTCTGCAGACCACTTCTGTTCAGGCCGGCCTCGTTTAGGCTGGCCCCGTTCAGCTTCGGGCACAGCAACTTGATCAGCGTTGATACATCAGCTTCTTGTGGCTTCACGGCGAGATACGCCTCACCAATCAAACGCGCGCTCTTTGGATGGGGGACCAGCGTTGCCAGTTGGTCCGCCAGTTGATCAATCAAGGCGGGTCCGGGACGCATCGCCCAAGCGTTTTTCAATCCGAGCACGTGCGCCGCTGTGAAACCGAGAAGGGACAGGACAATGTTTCGCCGTGCAATGCGCATTTGAAGATCCCGTTCAAGTCACTTTCAGTTTGAGGTGGTCAGCAAGACGCAAGGCTAAGGCAACGATCGTCACGGTAGGGTTGGCATGACCATAGGTCGGGAACACGGAGCTCCCGCTGACGAAGAGGTTGGCTAGGCCGTGGACGCGGCACTGCTCGTCGACAACCCCCTCCCTGGGATTCGGGTGCATGCGCGTTGCGCCCATATGATGATGACTGCTCATGGCGGCTACGCGTGGATCATCCTCTGGCTCTGCGTCGAAAACCTGCACCCGCCCCAGGTTGTTTCGGCCCAGCTCCATGGCCAGCAGCTCATGCATGCGAACATACGTTCGCTTGAAATCATCCGCCGGCAGCCGCCAATCCAAAGCGACGCGGCGTTGCCCAAGCGCATCCCTCTCCGGGGTGAGGAAGATCCGGCTCTCTGGATCAGGAGCACACTCAGACCAGAACCGGGTGCGAAAAAAGAGGGTCTGGGGGCTGACGACGCTGCGATAGCCACCACGAAGGACATCATCAAAATTCACAAGAACATCTTTTAGGTGTTCATTGACGTCATCCGGTAATTCCCTCTCCCGGATACCGTCGATTATGGACTGGGCTGATAATAACGGCGGATATTGCTCCGTCAGGCTTACAGGCTCGATAAGAATACCACAGTTGAGGAGTTCTTCCTTGCGCTGTTGCTCGGCAGCCAGAGCGAAAAATCCTGTCACAACCTTACCGTTTATCTCCCGGTGGCGGTAAAAATACAGTGGTGGCGCGTCCCTGTTGAACCGCACATGGCCAGAGTCCCTGATGGGGTGGTCCATGAAAAATCGCCCGACATTGCCGTAGGCGTTTCCCAGCCCGCCTGTCTGTTTCGAGTCGGCGTTCAGCAATATCCTGGCGTTTTCTATGCCGCCTGCCGCAAGAACATAGGCCGTGCTTTCCACCCGGTAACGCGTCTCCGATAAGGAGGAAACATTCAGTCGCCGCACTTCCCGACCGTCTTCGTTTAATTCGATGTCAGTGACATTGCTGTTGAACACGACCGAAACATTCTCTGCGTTTTTCAGCTCGTCTCCATAAATCTCACCAAACAACAACCGGGAGCTCGACTGAAAAACCTGCGCGCCATCGATCACATTCTCATCAACTCGAATGGGCAGGTGACCATCCTCTATCCATGAGGCCTCACCATAATCGAGCGGCCCCAGTTGGCAAATGGACTGTGCACGCGCGTAAAACGGATCAAGGTGCGATCGAGAAAATGGCCATCCGCTGTATGGAACGTACGGGCGTTTCTCGAAATCGATCGCGTCGAGAGGCCGGGAAAAACCACTCCAATGATTTGTCGTGCCGCCAAAGTACCTGAGCCGGCCGACGTCGAGTGGCGGAAAATCATGGCCCACAACATCGCCAATATACAGATCTTGAGTCGGCTCATCGAATTCGCGTTCGCCGCTCTCCAACAGCAGGACTTTGACGCGTGAACCGATAAGCTCCCGGGCAAGGGCGATGCCGGCCGCTCCCGCCCCAACGATCGTGATATCTGCCTTGAGTGTCTGGTCCTGTTGAATATCCGCTGAATCAAGAAGCATTTTCACTCACATCATCAGTTCAGGGCGAAGTGACCGAACGATAAACGCTGGCGGAAATGTTCAAAAAAATAAAACGTCTCATCGACGGCGAGGACATTGATCTCGACAGTGCGATCGAGGCGCACATCGATCGCCGGACCGGCAACATGCCCTCGGAAAAAGTGTACACCCGGCGGCAAAAGCGAGACCGCGATGTGGCTGCGGCATTTCTCCTGGATATGAGTGCTTCGACCGACGACGAAGTGCCGGACATACCCGAGTCCGAGGCCGTCGATGTCCCCGAACCGCCGCCGCCAAGAACATTCGATTTCTCGGGCTTTGTCGTGGAAGATGACGATCAGGCCCCTGCCAAACCCAAAAAAGATCCCAATCGCCGGCGCATTATCGATGTGGAAAAAGAGGCACTGGTGCTGATGGCCGAAGCCCTGGAAACCCTGGGCGACGCCTATGCCGTCTACGGCTTTTCCGGCTATGGCCGCGACCAGGTGGAATTTTTTGTCGCCAAGGAATTTACCGAGACTTACGACAGCCGCTCGCAGGGGCGCATTGCAGCGATGAAGCCGCACCGCAGCACGCGCATGGGCCCGGCCATTCGGCATGCCATCCGCAA
>CAZCUL010000509.1:0-20789 GCA_964501475.1 uncultured Verrucomicrobiota bacterium
CCGCGGCTTTCTTCAGCAGCCCGTTCACCTCCTCAATCGTGGTCGGCCGCACGACCTCGAACACACAATCTGTGAGCGACGCGTTCAAGAGAGGGACGCGCACCGCAATACCATCGAGTTTCCCCAGCAATTCCGGAATAATCAAACCGATGGCGGTCGCGGAACCGGTGGTCGTCGGAATCAGCGAAAGACTCGAGGCCCGCGCCCGGCGCAAGTCTTTGTGCGGCGTGTCCAGAATGGATTGCGTGTTCGTCACGTCGTGGATGGTCGTAATCATCCCGTGCTTTATCCCGATGCCTTCGTGAATCACTTTGACGACCGGCGCGAGACAGTTCGTGGTGCATGACGCCGCAGTGATCAAATGATGCTTGCCGGGTTCATAGAGGTGGTCGTTGACCCCCATGACAATGTTCAGCGCGCCTTTCTTGACGGGCGCCGCCACGATCACCTTTTTGACGCCCGCCTTTAGATAAAGCTCCAACTGTTCCTGCCTTCGAAATTTTCCGCTCGATTCGAGCACAATGTCCACGCCCAGATCACGCCACGCCACAGCGGTGAAATCTCTTTGTCTGCTGTGGCTGATGCTCTTGCCGTCGATCACCATCCTCTCCCCCTCGCCCTGAACTTCCCGATTCCATCGCCCGTGGACGGAATCGAAATAGAGCAGGTGCGCCGACGTTTTTCCGTCGCCGCCGACTTCGTTGACGTGGACAAACTCGATTTCGGGAGAACCCCAGCCCGCCCGAAACGCAAGCCGCCCCATGCGTCCGAAGCCGTTAATTCCGACGCGCGTTGCCATAGTGATTCTGTTCTTCTCGGCCCGCGCGATTGTCACTGTCTCGCGCTGACTCGACACACCGGTTTGACCGGAAAATAATCCGGATGGTGGCGCTGAGCCGCGTTGTCCCAAGGACCAGGACCGTTTCCCGACTCACTCGCGGTCTTCACCAGGAGGCAAAGAGCCGCCGCCGCGCGATGACCTGCCACCGGCCGGAGATCAAAGGAAGGACTGCGCGCTTGCGCCGGTTGCCGTTTGCTCCCGTTAAGCCGCTTGGGCGACACACTGCTGAATATATGCGCCTAAGCGAATATAACTCAACGATAAACTCGCAAAAGGGTGATGGCGGAAATAGGGATGGACATTTCAGAGCAGCGCTCCAGGTCATTCAGAGAGTTTCCGAACTGGCAGGCTTTCGTGGAACGCAGGAGTGAGCAGCTACATCAAGGGATAGGCGCATCGGAAATGCGTGCTCCATAACCGGGTTCGACTGCCAAAAACCCGGAGCTACGGCTTGTGAATTGGAGGACAGCAGCCCCCCCGCTCGCGAAGCCGCTTCAGCCTCTTTCCGTCGCTCTGAAGCGAGCCGACCTCCCCAAAACAATTGGCAAGGCATTCAAGAAGCTTTTGGTGGAACGTGTTTCGAGCCGGACTGAGCGCGTAGTGAATCCATTGCCCTTTTTTTCGAGCTTCGACAAGCTCCGCCTTTCGAAGATAAGCAAGGTGTCGCGAGGCGGTCGGCTGAGGGACCTGAAGGACGGCTACGATGTCGCCTACGCACATCTCCCCAGAGCGCAAGAGATGCAGAATCCGAAGCCGCGTCTCGTCAGAGAACGCCCGAAACTTCGCATCTGCTCCATTCTTTGCCGGACTTGGCATACCAAATAACAACCTTATCGGATGCGTCCCGAAAAGTGAAGCCGTTCAATCCAGGTTCCCCCCGATCACCCCCCGATCACCGCATGAATGAAAGGCGCCAGATTCTGCGCCTGCCCGGGGTGACGTTGGCCATTGGGGAATGGCAAGAACATGCGTGGGCAAGAAGATTGGTCTTCCATTTTCTTGCTCGTAATCTTCTTGCCGCTAAGGGTCCATGCGGGTTTTCTCTGCAGGTAACTCGTGTGACTCTTCGGAGCGCGCCGGTCGCCGGCAAAGGCGCGCGCTGTGACTTTCCCGCCCCATTACGATTGAGTGCGTCCGGCAACCATTTCGGCTGTCTTCGGTCGGTTTTTGGTTGCCCAAGTTAGGGCCGCTTTGTGGTTGACGCTGCGGCCCGAATTGGCGATACTCCCCGCATTCACGGAGCCCGATGCCGGCGGAAGGCTTTTGCTTCGCTGTTCCGATGAGGGGGTTGCCCTTGGCTTCGTAAATGGAACCTGGTTGTCATGTCTGATTCTTTGTTTCCCGCCAATGGCGGCTTTACCCGCCTCGAATTGACTGTGGTGCTGGGAGCTATCGGGCTTCTGGCAATCGTTTTTTTTCCCTGTTCAGGACTTGCCCTAAGCCGGGAAAGCGGCCGCCAGGCCCAATGCCGGAACAACCTTCGCCAATTGGCCCAGGCGTTCTTCATGTATGGAAATGATCATCAGGACGCGTTCCCGGCGCCGGCGGCTAAGCGTGCCCTGGGCCCGCAGACGGAGGATTGGGTATTTTGGCAACCCGTGGGCGGTGGAACACCGCCCCGCACTCGCCCTCTCGGTCTAAGCCGCATTGGTCCTTTCGTTCCAGCGTTTAGCGCTCATTCATTACGGTGTCCCACGGATACCGCCGCTTTGGAACGCGAAGCTCTCATGAGGAGCGCCGGAATAGAGGGGTATCCTTACAGTTACTCACTGAACAGCCACAGTGAGGACGGCATGGCGACCTATATTTCTTCGGGAAGGATCACCATTCGAGTCAACACCTACAGCAAAACTGTCGATCCCGCCCGAAAAATAATGCTCGTCGAAGAACGAAGCAGCAATTCTGACGGCCCCCCTGCAGGCGCGGGCACGTTCATCGATGATGGCCGCTGGGTCCCCCCTGGAAACGCCCTCACGGTGCGGCACGAAGGAAAGGCGAATGTCGCGTTTGCAGATGGGGGTGTGGATACCGTTGCCCGGGGATTTGCTCAGCAATTCGAGCATTTCGATCCGCTGCGATGAGTAAGGGTTTGGATAGGACCAGGGATCGATGAAACGAGCGACGAAGGCTGTGAGGATTCGAACCGATACGTCTATCCTCGACCCTGAAAAGGTAGTGGGGCGGAAATACAGCGTCTGGCAACATGAATCTTTTCATGTGCCTTTCTTTGCTGACCTTTTCAAGGATAGTGACGCGGTTGCCCAAGAATGGGCTCCGAAGTGCATTAAAAAGACATGCCCGGATGTTTTCCATGGATTACAAGTTGCACCAAGTGGACTATCCCGCGGCGTTTGAAGAACAATACAAACAGGCCTATGAGGCCGCTGTAATCACTTTCAAAGAGTTTAAGGCTGAAGCAGATGCCGAGCTCAAAAAGCTACAAGAATGCCAAGCAAAGTAAATATGGAGGCGGGGTCACGCTTACCTTCGTGCCTTGTTATTTTATTGGTAGCTCTAATTACTTTTCTCGGATGTGTAACAGGGAATAAGCGCACTAGGGATGATCATCGTGAGGACATGGAGAAAGCGATAGAGCTTCTTTTGGTACAGATTGAAACAATTTCGACAGAACTCGAAGTCATCAAGGCTGCGGCACTAGAGCGGCGCGACTCGCTTGATCTTAGTCCTGCATGGCTGGAAAGATTGTCCGTCGCCCGAGAGAAAGTTTACCCGGCAAAAGAATACAAGGAAGATTTGCTCCACTATAGGCGCTATCTTCAGAATCAGCGTCGAGCAATCGCTACAGAACTTTCCGTATACAGCGAGTTTATCACGAGCGGTGGTGCTCCTCCGGTTTTAGAATGAACTGAGTTTAACATTCGGTAGCAACAGATCACTATGGCTTCGCATCAGTTAGTTTGGGCGTTGTTAATTCCCCTGGAAGCGCTCGCTGTGCAGTCAGGTCAAGGTATCACGTCTTCGGAAGGCCGATCTGATGTCGTCGCGCGCTTTTGGCCCGCTGGCGGACGATATACAAACTTCCTCGGAATATCTCGTTAGCACTAAGGATGATTGGTACGTGGTCAGTGCAGGAAGGGAACGGAGCCAGTGGCGGCTTTACGCTCACTGAACTGGCGGCGACTCTCGCTGCCCTGGCATTGTTGGCACTTGTTCTCCTCCCGTCGGCCTTCGGCAGCAACCGGGAAGGCGGACGGCATGCTCAATGCCGGAACAACCTGCGCCAATTGGCCCAGGCGTTCTTCATGTATGGGAATGATTATCAGGACGCGTTCCCAGCGTCGGCCAGCCACGGCTTAGGGGCACAATCCGAGGATTGGGTTTATTGGCAGCTATCGGGATTCGGACCCGGTGGCTTTTTCCCTCGAGTTTTGAACCAGAGCCGGGTGGCTCGTTATCTTCCGGCATTCAGCCCGAAATCGCTGCGGTGTCCGTCCGATACCGTCGCGTTGCAACGCCCCTATATTTACAGTTATTCGCTGAACGGCTTCCGGCTCGAAGGGATGGCTTCCTGGATTGATCGAGCCTGGGCCACGATTCAGATCAATGGCCATGGCAGCATCGTCGATCCCGCGCGCAAGATCATGCTTGCCGAGGAGAAAGGGAGTCCATCGGACGGACCCCCCGCAGGTACCTTCAGCAACGATGGTCGCTGGGTGGCTCCCAGCAATCCGGTTACCCAACGTCACGAAGGCCAGGGAAATGTCGGTTTCGCCGACGGCCGCGTGGAGACTGTAACCCGGGAGTTCGCCCTGCAACGCGAGAACTCCGATCCAACTTTGTAATGGAGGTTATTGTGCAGTCAATGAAACGAATGCTGGCAGTAGTCAGTTGTTGCCTTGTGGCGCACGGCCTGCCGGGAATCGGCTGCGCGGCTGAAGTGGTTTCGCAACCGGCCCTGGAAAGCGCAACCGCTGGTGGAGCTTCCTATGTGCCGCTCCTGAGCCTTGATGGGGGGGTCGTGGTTTTCGTGAGCGAAGCCGGAAATCTTGTCACGAACGATGATGGATCGCTCTTTTTCGATGTCTTCCTGCGTGACCTGGATGCCGGCGTGACGTTGCTCGTCAGCGCGCGTTCTCCCGGTGGTGGAGGAGGCGGCAACAACTCGAACTTCCCGACCGTTTCACCGAACGGCCAGTTTGTTGCCTTTGAAAGCTTGGCGGGCGATCTGGTGCCGAACGATACGAACGGCGCAAGCGACGTCTTCCTGCGGGATGTGGCTGCCGGAACAACGACGTTGATTTCCATTAATCTCAATAGCAGTGGGTCCGCCAGGGACCCCTCCTGGAATGCGCAAATGAGTGAAGACGCGACGCTGGTGGCGTTCGAAAGCTCGGCCCTGGGCCTCGTCACTAATGCCGTGTCCGGCACCAACATTTTCCTAAGAAACATTGCATCGGGTACGACAACACTCCTGAGCGTGAACACCAATGGCTCGGGTCGTCCTTCTCATTCGGCGTTGATCACCCGAAGCGGTGAGCGCGTGCTGTTCGTCAGTGCGGCGACGGATCTGGTGCCGGGCGCGGTAAATGGTCTCGATCAGGTATATGCCTGGGACGTCGCAGCCGCCACCACCGAGTGGGTCAGCAGAAACGCAGAGGCTCTGGCGGGCGGGCCGGTGCGAGCGTTCAACCCGGTCGTCAGCGCCAATGGCCAGATCGTCTTCTTTAATGGGCAAACCAACGCCAGCGGACCGGCCCTTCTCTTGCGGCATGATTTCGGGAGCGGGACAACGGCGGCCGTCAGCACCAATGTCAATTCCAACGCCCTTGCGCATCTGAGTTTCGATGGGGCCGTGGCAGCCTTTGAAAGCTCTTCCAATGTTTTTGTCTGGCATGCCGATAGCGGCGCCACCACGCTCGCAAGCGCGGATATCGAAGGGTTCGCGCCAACGGAAGGGCGGTCGTATTCAGCGGTGCTTTCGCCCGATGGGACGAAACTTGCCTTTCTGAGCGACGCCACAAACCTGGTTGCGGGTCTCTCCAGCGGCACCGTCCAACTTTACTTGCGGGACTTGAACGCCGGCAGCACGCGGTTGGTCAGCAAGCGTTCCGATGGGACCCCGAGCCGGGGGCTCAGCGGGGTGTCGCCGTCGTTCGATGGGAGCGGGATGTTGCTCGCTTTCCACAGCGATGATCCTTATCTGGTGCCGGGCGATCTGAATGAGGCTTCGGATGCCTTCGTTTATTCGCTGGATTCGGATACGCTGACGTTGCTTTCGCGCCGGCATGATGACGTGCCATCGTCCACGGCCAAAGGCCTGCGCGGGATTCCCAGGCCGGGCTCGGTCAGCAGCAATGCGGAACGGATTCTCTTCCTGAGCCTGGACAGCGATCTGGCGGTCGCGGATACGAACGGGTTTTGGGACGCCTTCGTCCGGGACCGGACCCTTGGAACGAACATCTTGGTCAGCGCGGGAACCCACGGGGTGCCCGCGACGAATCAATATGTGACTGAGGCGGTCATCAACCCTTCAGGACGGTGGGTCGCTTATGCCACAGCGCAGAGAAGCCCCACCAACTCGACCGCCGGGGCGCTCAACTATTGGGATTTAACGACCGGTGAACTGAGATTGCTTGCCGCGACATCTGTAGCGCCCACAGGCATCGCCATCAGCCCGGACGGCCAGTTGGTTGCCTTTCAAACGAAAGACCGGTCGGCGACCAACGATCACGGCGACCAAATCGATGTTTATCTCCACGACCTGGCGTCCAATCTGCACATCCTGATAAGTACCAATGGCACCGGTGTGACCGATTCGCTTCGCTACAGGCAACCGCCTGTTTTTAGTCCGGATGGTCGATGGCTTCTCTACGGCTCAAACCCCGACACTTCCATCTTTCAGCTTTATGCGCGTGATTTGCTCACTGGCGCGACCGAGCATCTTAGCCGGGACACGAATGGAGTGCCACTGGCCATGGATTCCTCCAACGCCGTTTTCAGCGCGGATAGCCGGCATGTGGCGTTCGTGGAAAATTCGAACACAGTGCATGTTTTTGATTTTCTTACAGGCACCACAACCCGGCTTTGCGACCTTTGCAATGTTCCGTCTTTGAGTGGCGATGGGCGATATGCCGTCTATACGCGCCGGACCGCTTCGGACGCCACGCGGGGCATTGTTTTCCATGACCGCCAGAGCGGGCAGACCAATCTGCTTGCCTTGGGATCGAGAAACCTGCACTCCAGCGCGCCGCAGATCAGTCAAAACGGCCGATACGTGATCTTCTCGAGCCTGGCCACAAACCTGGTGGAGCAGGACAACAACAACAACGGCGACGTGTTCCTGCGGGATACGTTGCTCGACCAAACGGTTGCTTTAAGCGCCGGCTTGGGAGGCGGCACGGCGAACCGCACCTCGGGCTTTCCGATTATGGCGCCGGATGGGCGCACCGCCATTTTTAGAAGCTTCGCCACGGACCTGGTGTCGGGAGATTTCAACGGGAGCGCCGACATTTTTGTGGTGACCTTCAGCACGGGCGATTCGGACGGCGATGGGCTCGAAGACGATTGGGAGGTGGCTTATTTCGGGAACCTGGCGCGGGACGGATCGGAGGATGCGGACCTCGATGGATTGACCGACCGGGAGGAGTTCCTTGCCGGGACCGATCCTACCGACGAAGGCTCGGTCTTGCGCGTCATCACGGTGACTTCAGCCGGAACGTCCGCTACAACCGTCCTGTGGGCGGCGGTAGCGGGAAAGACATATCGCGTGCAATACAAAGATAGCGCCAATGAGGCGGCCTGGACGGAACTGGCGGTCGTGACGGCCGCAACTTCGACAGGCTCTGCAGCGGATCCGAGCGGGCCATCGGCCGACCGGAGGTTCTATCGCGTGGTCCTGGAGTAGCCGTTCTGGATCTGGTTTCCGCTTCTCCTTTCCCAAAAAAACGGCGGCCCCCCTCTTACGTTCATTTCCTGAATCAAAATGGCGGGGGTTAAAAAATTAGATGCGCCCGCCGCTCATTCGCCCGGATCGAGCGCGGGCCGGAAGCCGAACTTCTTTCCCAAAGCCAAACAGGCGCTCAGATTCTTCATGCCGCCGGTGCAAGTAGGGTCTGATAACGAAGCCGCAGCCACGCAGACGGCTGTGGCAAGCGAGCGGGCCAGGGGCCATCCTTCGTGAAGTCCAAGGAGCACTCCCGCGCAAAAGGCATCTCCAGCCCCGGCTGTCCCCGCGATGAATTTGTCGGGGAGCTTTACGGAAGGCTGCCAAACGTCTTCGCCGGTGCGTGTCCGGGCAAAGCCGCCCTCGGGGAAGTGAATGACCACGACTTCCTGGACGCCGCATTGCAGCAGTGTGCCGGCGGCATGACGCAGCGCCACGGTGTCGAGCCGGCCGTCTGGCTGGCGGATCTTGAACCCGGTGGTTTTGCCGGCCTCGATTTCATTCAAAATGAAGTAGTCGGCAAACTTCAACGCGGGCGTCACGGTTTTGGCGAAGCGGTCGCTGTCTTCGCTGACCACATCGACGCTGGTTTTGATGCCGGCGGCCTGGGCAGCGGCGAGGACGCGGGCGGCCCTGGTCCCAAACTTTGCATCCGGTTCATCGAGCGCATCGAGCAGAAGCAGGTAACCGAGGTGGAAGATGCCGGCTTTGATTCTTGTGAAGTCCAGGTCCTCGCCCCGCCAGCGGGCGTTGGCGCCGCGATGATGGAAAAAGGTTCGTCGCCCGCTGCTTTGCTCCGTCATGACATCGGTGTAACTGGTGGGAGCTTCGGCCGTAGTGCGGAGGAAGCGCATGTCGATTTTGTGTTTGCGGCAATCATCGAGGATGGCTTCGCCCAGGGCGTCCTTGCCGACCAGTCCGGCGCCAAAGAGTGGAAAATCGGCGCCGAGCTTCGCCAAATCCACCAGAACGTTGTAGGGCGCCCCCCCGGTGCCCTGGGCCTGTGTGCGGATGTTGGCAAGCTGCTCGGGTTGGGGATAAACGTCGATGAGTTTGACTTGATCGACGATCCAGTTTCCCCCCGCCAGCAAGCCGCGGCGCGCTGGTGATTTCTTGCCTTTCATGGTGCCAATGAGTCGATGACTTGATGTGCCGCAACCGTCGCCGTGTGAGATACCGCTGCGAAACTCCGGTCGCCAACACTAGTGAATGAAATCAACAGCGGCTGTGGCAAGAGTTTTTTCCTGAAGACCCGAAGCACAGGCGCATCCTCTCACTGCCATCATAGACCAGCCGCAGTGGGCAAAGCCTGAAGCAATGTCGGCGAGCGAACATATCCTGGAATCGACCTGGCCGATTCCGCGGTTCCCTCCCGACTTTGCCATTCTCGTGTAAGCAGCCTATCTGATGACGGCTTGCGCCGCACCGAACTCCGCAATCAGAGCCCGGGCGAACACGGACAAAGTAAAACGCGCGAGCAATGGGGCATCTAAATAAACAGGAAGAGGTGACAAATGGAGAGGCTAATCCGAGCCACGCGATGCGATGGCTCAATCTGACTTTCGATCTGAGTTACGCGATCAAGTTCAACTGGGCGCATCGTTGCTGCGGGACGGTGTTCCCGGGCGGTCGATTCGGCGATGGGCCGATTCTCCGGAGCGAAAGCGTTTTGTTTCGAAACTCAAGCGCCGACAGGAATGTCGGCGCTACGCCGGCATTCCTGTGCCTGTCGCTGGCGCGACGGTTTAAGGCCCTTGCGACCGTTGCTCTTCCTGTCTGGCTTCGTCGGCGGCGTCAAAAGCGTGCTGCAAAGCGACCAGGTCTTCGCCAGGCTTGAGCGAATCGAGCACGGCCTGCTCGGCCTTGAGCTGTTCGGGCGAGTAATTGGCTGCTTTGATGGACAAGCCGATGCGGCGGTCCTGCTTATCGATCTTGATCACGCGCGCATTGACGTCCTGGCCGACCTTGAGGACGTTCTTGATTTTTTCGACGCGTTCTTCACTTACCTGGGAAATGTGGACGAGGCCGTCAATGTCGTGCTCGAGTCCGACAAACGCGCCAAAGCTGGCCAGTTTAGTAACCTTGCCGGTGACGAGGTCGCCGACCTTGTAAAACTTGTCAATGTTGCTCCAGGGATCTTCGGAGAGCTGTTTGATGCCGAGAGCGATGCGCTGGTTGGCCTTGTCGATTTCCAGGACCACCGCCTCGATTTCGTCGCCTTTCTTGAGGACTTCGGAGGGATGATTGATCTTGCGGGTCCAGGAAACATCGGAGACATGGATCATACCATCCAGGCCCTCCTCGAGTTCCATGAAGGCGCCGTAGCTCGTCAGGTTGCGAATCTTGCCTTTGACCTTGGTGCCGGGTGGATATTTCTCGAGGGCCCGGTCCCAGGGATTGGCTTCGAGCTGGCGAATGCCGAGCGAAATTTTCTGCTCTTCGCGATTGATGCCGAGGACGACCGCTTCGATTTCCTGATCGGCCTTCAGGACATCCGAAGGTTTGTTGATGCGTTTGGTCCAGGAAAGCTCGGTGACATGCACCAGTCCTTCCACTCCGGGTTCGAGTTCGACGAAGGCGCCGTAGGGGACGAGGTTGACGACGCGGCCTTTGACGGACTGGCTCACTTGATACTTTTGCTCGATGTTGTCCCACGGATTCTGAAGTTTCTGCTTGAGGCCAAGACTGACGCGCTCCTTCTCGCGGTTGACGTCGAGCACGACGACATCGACCTCCTGACCGACGCGAAGGATTTCGGAGGGATGCCCGATCCGGCCCCAGCTCATATCAGTAATGTGAAGCAGGCCATCGAGACCGTTCAAGTCGATGAAGGCGCCAAAATCGGTGATGTTCTTGACAGTGCCTTTGCGGATATCGCCCGGGACCATTTCGGCGAGCAATTTCGTCCGGCGCTCGTTCCGCTCCTGCTCGATGAGTTCGCGGCGGGAGAGGACAATATTCTGGCGTTCCTGATTGATCTTAACAACCTTGAACTCGTAGTTGTTTCCGACAAAGGTATTGAGGTTCCGGGGCGGGGAAATATCGATCTGCGAAGCGGGGAGAAACGCTTCGACACCGATGTTGACGAGGAGCCCGCCCTTGACGACGGCTTTGACTTTGCCGTTGACCGTGCCGCCCTCGTTGCAAATGTTGAGTATCTTCTCCCAGTTCTTCTTAAACTCGGCTTTCTCCTTGGAGAGAACGACCATGCCGTCCTTGTCTTCGAGTCTCTCGATGAGCACATCGATCTCGTCGTTTAGCTTGACCGCCTTGATGTCCTCGAACTCATTGGCGGCGATGACCCCTTCGCTTTTGTAACCGATATCCACAAGGACTTCCTTGGGACGCACTTCGATGACGGTACCTTTGACAATTTCGCCCGCGGCAAAGCGCATGTTGCTTTGCTTGAGGGCTTCTTCCATGGTCAGCATAATAATAATTACAGCTCTCGATTCTGCTCTGTCTGCTTTTCAACCGGGAGGCTTGGTCGGGGCAAAATAGCCCCCGGCGAAGTCTCCATTGCCCTAACGGACCAAACGTTGCGGCTGGCAACGGAGGGTTGAGGGTTCGGTTAGTTCGTTTATTTCTCGTTTCTCAGCCCTAATGAGTTTCCGCACCCGCGGAGCTCGGGCAAAGGAGCAACATAGGAGCCTTCACCCGGGAATCAAGACCAAAAAGCGGCTAAAAAAGGCTCCGTTCCCGCTTAGGGTGACTTTCCTGCGCTGGGTTCCAGAAGCAAAAAAGCGACCGGTTGATGGCGGGCCAACCGGTCGCTTGAAACACTCGCTTAATGGAACAACGAAGCTTTATTTGCAGGCTTGGGATTGCACTTCTCACAAACCTTGCCGCTTTTCTTGGCCTTCTGGCAGCAGAGGTGATGGCACTCCCGCTTTTCTGTCTTGGCCCGCGCGCAACATGAGCCCAATTCCTCTGCGCCCGCCGGTCCACCGCCAAAAACCAGGCCGGCCAGCAGAGAGACTAACATGAGTGACTTCATGGCGTCGTAACTTGAATGCTGCGGGTCTGAACATCGGAGCGCCGAGAATTGATCGGCGGGAACCTGAGTCCCACTGGGGACCGGGACCGAGCAATGCTCGGCGCTCCGCTTCATGAACCGCCTTAGCGGCCTTCAGCCTACTTGTCCTTCTTTTCTTCTTCCTTGGGAATCTTGCCTTCGCCGCCGCACTTCGTGCACCAATTACCTTCTTTGGCGGCTTCCACGCAGCATTTATGCGTGCATTTCTTCTCCGCGTCCTGGGCTTTCTTGCAGCAGCCGCCCGGACCAGCCTGGACGACATTGATACTGGCGAAGAGCGCCAACGCGCAGGCGATTGCTAACGACTTGAATAACTTCATGACTCGTTTCCTTTCTTCTCGACTATTTCCTGTCAGTCTCATTCCTCTCCAGCGGCTGGTGCCACCCGGCATCAGCGTGGGAGAAGATTAATTTACCGCAGCATATTGATGGAGCCCCCTCGGTTTGTCCATAGGGAAGTGGCTGGCAATAAACTTGCGTTTTACTCGGGTTAAGCCGGTTTTTGATGGAGCTTCGGACCGGAGAAACCGCCACCGTCCTGGAGAGAGCCCTTCGTCTAACGCACCACGAATTCGGTGGGAGTAAGCGCCCAAACCTTTGTGGCCGGCCCGCTCAGCGCCTCACGGAGCAGCGTCAAAGGCACTCGCAGCTTAAACCCTGCTCTCTGGAGGTAGCCCACCCTGGCGGGGGTTAAGAAAGCCCGAATTTCGTCCGTCGAGTTCCCAAATAAATCCAGCTCCTCGAACAGGCTCTTTTCGCGCGGGCGATGGATGACGGGATAGCCCTCCTGCAAACCCGCTTCTTTCGCCGCCAGTTCCATCGCTTCCTCCAGGCCGCCGAGGTGATCGATCAGTTTGCGGTCCAAAGCCTGTTTGCCGGACCAGACGCGGCCTTCGGCAAGAGATCTGAGCTCGTCCGGGTTCAACTTGCGGGAATCGGCCACGAGCTTGAGGAATTTTTCGTAGATGTTTTCGACAAGGTCCTCGACGCGTTCCTGCTCGGCAGGTGTCCAGGTGCGGTTCAGCGACATGGCGCTGGCCGACTCGTCCAGGGTGACCGACTCGATGCCCAGGCCGATTCGTTTCATCAGCGGACCAAAGCTTAGTTTCAGCGCAAAAACGCCAATCGAACCCGTAATGGTGCCGGGCTCGGCAAAGATCGGACGGCCAATGCAGGCCACCCAGTAGCCGCCGGACGCCGCCATGTCGCCCATGGAAATGACCACCGATTTTTTCCTGGCCAACTGTTCGAGGGCGCTGCGCACTGCCTCGCTGGCCGTTGCCGAACCGCCGGGCGAATTGATGCGCACCACCACGGCGCGAATGTTGCCATCGGCCTCCAATTCCTGAATCGCCTTCACGACGGGGCCGCCGACGATGAATCCGGGCAGTTCCCTGGCACCATCGATGATTTGACCGTCGAGGTGCAACACGGCCAGCGCGGGTTCAGCCGCCTTGGGCGACGGACTCCCGGCCATCAGCTTGGCGAACAATTCAAAGAAAGAGAGTTGTTTGGGTTGGGCTTTAGCGGCTTCGACCCAGTCAGCCTCGCCCCCGAGCAGTTTTTCGACGGCCTGGCGCTGTGTGCCGTGGGCGGTGAGCTGATCGATCAGTCCGGCCTCTTGGGCTGCTTGCGCGGTGAAGAGGCGTTCGGCTTGCAGCTTCCGGACCTGAGCAGCCTCGAGTTTCCGGCCCGTCGCGATCCGCGCGACCACGGCGTCGTTCATGGCCTCGATCATGTCGCGATAGTGCGCGCGCAGCTCGGGGCTCATTTCGGATCGGGTGAACGGTTCGACCGCCCCCTTGAAATCGCCGGTGCGGGCCACGCTGGCATTAACGCCCAGAAGCTCCATGGCGTTGTGAAAGTGGAGAGTCGTCAGTGAAAGCGAAGGCAGATCGAGCACGCTCAGGTCGGCCATGATGACCGTATCGCAGGCGCTCGCGACCGAGTAGTGAATGATTCCGGCATCCTCGATCCAGGCAAAAGTGCGTTTGTCCGCCTTTCCGAGCTTGTCAATGTGGCGGGAGAGCTCGGCGAGTTGCGCGAGATTCAAGCTCAGGTTGGGCGAAGAAAGATCGAACAAAACGTGGTCGATCGAATCATCCCTGGCCAGTTCGTCGATTTTGTCGCAAAGGGCCGGAAAGGAGCCAGGCTTTTCGAAATCACCCAGCAGGAGCGAAAAGGGGTCCAGACCGGGACTGGAAGGATGGTCCGCAAACGTGCCCTTCAACGCCAGGACGCGCACCGTTCGTTGCTTTTCCTCCCCGGTTTCCTCGCGCTGTTTTCTCTCCCTGCCAGCGGCGGCGAGCGCGGGAAAAGGGCAGAAGATGGCCAGGGCGAGAATGGAAGCGAGGAGCTTGAATGCGGGGAGGCAATGTGGAGTTTTCATAAAAAAAAGCGTTGGGCAATGACGTTCAATGGACTGATGCAAGTTGTTGTTCCAGCCCCCTGGCGATTTTAATGAATTCCTGGGCGCCGGGCTGGCCGGGATCGGACGCGACGACTGGACGGCCTTGATCACCGCCCAGGCGAATCTCGGGATAAATCGGTATTTCGCCCAGGAACGCAACCTTTTGGCGTTCGGCCTCGCTCCGGCCGCCGCCATGGCCGAAAATCTCGATCCGTTCGCCGCCGGGCGCGGTGAAGTAACTCATGTTCTCGATGATGCCGAGAATGGGCACGTTGACCTTCTGAAACATGGCGATGCCCTTCCGCACCACAGCCAGAGAGGCTTCCTGGGGGGTGGTGACGATAACGCCACCGTCGAGCGGCACGGTTTGGCACAGCGTCAATTGAGCGTCGCCCGTCCCCGGTGGCAGGTCCACCAGCAGGTAATCCAACTCGCCCCAATCGACCACGTGAAAGAATTGCTGGATGGTCTTTACGATCATTGGCCCGCGCCAAATAACGGGCTGGTCCCCCTCGAGCAGGAAACCCATGCTCATCAGCTTCACGCCGTAGTTCGAGGGCGGAACCATTTTTTCCTGCGCATTGATGGTCGGGCGTTCGCGCACGCCCATCATCAGCGGAATGCTCGGCCCATAGATGTCGCAATCGAGCAATCCCACCCGCGCGCCCAACTGCTGGAGGGCGCAAGCCAGGTTCGCTGAACAAGTCGATTTGCCGACGCCGCCTTTGCCGCTGGCGACGGCCACAATGCGCTGTATTCCCGGCACTCTGTTTTGCTGTGCGAAGGTCTGGCCGCCCGCATTCTGGGCCGGAGCTGGCGCTTTGACGTCAACGTGAACAGCCGTCACTCCCGCAAGACCGCGCAGGACCTGTTCGCATTCCTGCTTGATCTGCCGGGCCGCTTCCGGATTGGGCGAAGTCAATTGAATGGCCACGCTCACCGCGCCATTGTTCGCCGCCACCTGCTGGACCAGGCCAAAAGAAACAATGTCCCGGGAATAACCGGGATACTTGACGCCTTTCAAGGCTTCCGTGATCGCTTCCTGTGATAGCATGTGCTCGAATTCGTTAACGCCGCTGAACTCAACCATAAACCAGGGCCGACACAACGGCAAAATGGGTTATCGAACTGAAATCCCCGCGACCCGGCACGGCAGGTTCAATATTGCGGCGGCAAACAAGCGCGACGCTGCCTTGCCCACTTTGGTAATCTAATCCCCATGAAATCTCGCTCCATTGCCATCCGCCGGGCGCGCCCGCGTCAAACCAAACCGCTCCTGAAATCGATCCTCTTCTTTCTCGTCGCTTTCGGCCTCACCGGTGTGTCGGAAGCGCTTCAGGCCGCGGCGAGACCGAATGTTCTTTTTCTCCTCACCGACGATCAGCGGCCCGACACCGTCGCGGCGCTTGGCCATCCCATGATCCAAACGCCGAACCTGGACCGGCTCGCGAACTCCGGGTTCGTCTTCAGGAATGCCTACTGCATGGGCTCGACCATGGGCGCGGTCTGCAATCCTTCGCGCCACATGCTTCTGAGCGGCAAGTCGCTCTTCCGTTACGATCCAAAACAGAAGGAAGGCACTTTTGCTGACGTGATGAATCGGGCCGGTTACGTGAGTTGGCACATCGGCAAGCGCGGCAACACTGCGCGCGAATACCACAAAGCGTTTCATCACAGCCGATATGTCGAGGACGACAAGGAACGCAAATCCGGCCACCACGGCCGGGCCGAGACGGATGCGGCGATCGAGTTCCTGAACTCCGGGTGGGACCGTTCCCGGCCGCTCTTCATGTATATCGCCTTTGCCGGACCTCATGATCCCCGGGTCGCGGCCAGGGAATGGATGGAGCTCTACCGGCGGGACAAGATTCCGTTGCCGAAGAATTACCTTCCATTCCATCCCATCGACAACGGCGAAATGCTGGTGCGCGACGAAAAGCTCGCGCCCTGGCCGCGGACCGAAGCGGTCGTCCGCGAGCATCTTCACGACTATTACGCCTGCATTTCGTCCATCGACCATCACATCGGGCGCCTCCTCCAATCACTCGAAATGCTTGGCCAGTTCGAAAACACACTCATCGTCTTCTCGTCCGATCACGGTCTCGCCGTGGGCAGTCATGGTTTGTTCGGCAAACAGAATCTCTACGAGGACGGCATGGGCGCGCCGCTTTTCTTCGCGGGGCCGGGAGTTCCTCGAGGGCGCAGCGGGGCCTTTGCGTATCTTTACGATATTTTCCCGACCGTCGCTGAACTGGTGGGAGCGGAGGCACCGTCCGGCATTGATGGCAAAAGTCTGGCGCCGGTCATTCGCGGGCAGAAACAGGCCGTGCGCGACACAGTTTTTCTGGCTTATCGCCAGGGGCAGCGCGCGGTTCGCAAGGGCGACTGGAAATTGATCCGTTATCCCCAGGTGGACCACACCCAGCTTTTCAACCTCGCGAACGATCCTGGCGAGACGCGCAACCTTGCCGGCGATCCGGCTCATGCCTCGAAGGTGCAAGAGATGCTTGCCCTGCTTGCCCGGGAACAAAAGCGTTTTGATGACCAGGCGCCGTTGACGGTGGAGAATCCGAAGCCTGCGAAGGTTGATCTCCAGTTCTTTTCTCGGAATCAAAACGGCGCGGGGAATTCGGCAAAGCCGTAGCCGGGCCGCGTTCAATCAGAGTGCTGACCTGGGAACGATCAGTCGCCTCCAACCGCGATCAGCCGGCTGCGGGTGCGGAAAAGAAGAGTGCCCGGCGAGATTGCCGGCGTGGCCATGCAAATGTCGCCGAGATCGTTTGTCGCCACCATGGAAAAGCGGTCGGTTGCCGGAACCACCAGCACCTTTCCCGTCTCTCCCGGAAAGTAGAGGTGCCGTCCGTCCGAGACAGGGGAGGCAGTATAGCCTTGCGCTCCGCCACGCAGTCGCTCGTTGTAAAGAATCCTCCCGGTTTTCGCGTCGAAGCAGGTCACCACGCCCGAGTCGGTGCAGCCATAGACACGGTTGCTCACTACAATCGGTGTCTGCATGTAATTCCCTTGCCGGGGATGGACCCAGGCGATGGCGGCGTTGGTGTCCGCCGGATCGGCCGGAGTGATATCGCCGGTGGCATCGGTCCGAATGGCCCGCATCGGCCGCAGCTTCCCGTGGGCGCTGGTCAGATAAATCAATCCATCAGCAACCACCGGGGTGGGCACTGGGATATCTCCTCCACCGTTCAGACGCCACAGTTCCCGACCGGTGCCGAAATCATAGCCGCCAGAGTGCCGCCAACCGTTGACGACAATTTGCGTGCGCTCCCTGGACTGAACGACTGTGGGCGTGCCCCAGGTGGGAACATCTGCCCGCGGTGCGCGCCACACTTCCTGGCCCGAGCCGAGCTCGAAGGCGGCCAGAAACGAGTTCGTCTGGACGTCGCAGAGCACGATCACCTTGCCATCATGGATCACCGGCGAACTGGCAAAACCCCATTGCGCGGAAGGCACCGCGAAATACCCGGAATCCATCGGGCCGAGATCTTTTTTCCAAATCAGCTTCCCTTCCATGTCGAAACAGAACAGCCCCTCCGAGCCTAAGATAGCCGCGAGGTAACGGCCGTCGGTGGCCGGGGTCGAATTGCAATGAGTCGATTTGGGATGGCGTTTGACCCGCGGCACCGCTTCATGGCCCACTACGTTCCAGAGCACTTCACCGGAGGACCGCTCGAGCGCGAGCAGTCGCCACTGGTGAACACCGCCTTCATTCACCGGGGCGATGTCGCCGTAGAGGCCCACTTTCAGTTGCGCGTCGCCGGGACCGACAGCCGTCGCCACGTAAATTCGATCTTCCCACACAATCGGCGAGGCGTGCGCCAAACCGGGAAGCGGTTTTTGCCACCGGATGTTCTGACCGGTGGCCACATCCCATTGCGTGGGCAACGGCTTGCTCTCCTCCACACCGGAAGCTTGCGAGCCGCGAAACTGCGGCCAGTTCGCACGGGCGTCACTTGCCAAAACCAACGATGTAAGAACTGCCGCAATCAGGACGTGTTTCATAAGCTGCCAAATGGACGGTGACCAAACTGTCTCCCTTTTGGCAAGCCTCCTTCCTGCCGGGGAGTTGTGACGCCCCGGATGGCTATTCTCCGCTGGCCTCGCGTTCAGAGGCTGGCGTTCTCCCGTTTCGATCCGGAGGTTCCTCATGCAGCAGGTGACGCACGAAGAAATCCTGCATGCGCCGCTGGCCATAGGCGCCGCCCATGCCGTGTCCGCCATTGGGAATGACCAGCAGATCGAAATCCTTTCCGCTTTTGATCAACGCGTCAGCGAAACGCAGTGTGGATTCGGGCGGAACGTTCGTGTCCATCTCGCCCACAATGAGGAGGAGCTTCCCCCGCAGTCGGTGGGCGTTGTCGATGTTCGAACTCTGCGAGTACCAGTTTCCGGAATCTTTGCTCCAAAGCCTGTCCGGCGGCAAATAGCCCATCCACTGTTCATTCCACGAAGCTTTGTCCAGGCGATTGTCGTGACACCCGCACGACGCCACGGCCGCCTTGTAGAATTCGGGATGGAAGAGCACGGCGGCGGCGGCGTTTTGGCCACCGGCGGAATTCCCGTACACCCCCACGCGCGACAGGTCCATGTAAGGATACTTTTCCGCGGCCGCTTTCATCCAGAGGATGCGGTCCTCGAATCCCGCGTCCTTCAGGTTCTTCCAGCAGACGTCGTGGAACGCCTTCGAGCGGTTGGCCGTGCCCATGCCGTCGATCTTCACCACAATAAAGCCAAGCTCTCTCAACGATGAGTAGCGGGAGAATGGGCCGAACGTTTTCGGGACAAATGAACCTTGCGGACCGGCGTAAATGTCCTCGATCACCGCATAGCTCCTCTCCGGGTCGAAATTGGGCGGGCGGCTGATGATTCCCCAGATATCCGTTTTGCCATCGCGCCCTTTGGCTACGAACACTTCCGGCGCTTCCCAGCCGCTCTCCTGGAGCGCCGTGGTGTCTGCCTCTTCCAGTCGGCACACGAACGCCCCGTCCGAGACGCGCCGCAATTCAGTCACCGGCGGGGTCTCCACCCGCGAGTAGGTGTCGATGATGAACCTGCGGTCCGGCGAAAACTGGATACGGTGATGGCCGTTGCCGGCGGTCAGCCACACCAGACCCGTGCCGTCGAAACCCACGCGTCCATGGTGAATCAGATAGGGGTCCTGGTCCGGGAAGACGCCGCTGGCGCTAAACCATACCTGGCGGTTGGTTTCGTCGATAGTTTCAATGCCGCGCACCACCCACTCGCCATCCGTGATCGGGTTCTTCAGCTTTCCCTCGTTCGCGTCAATCAGGTAGAGATGCCGCCAGCCGTTGCTCTCGGAAGCGTAAATGATCTCTTCGCTCTCCTCCAGCCAGTTCACCCTTTCGAGCCCGACGTTTTCAGCGTGGGCCGTCCAAATGAACGTCTGGCTTCGTTCATCGATCAGGTTCCGCGCCCGGCCGCTCTGCGCATCGATCTCGACGACGCGGAAGCGCTGGTGCCCGCGGTCGGCCTGCTCGTAGGCGAAGCGCCGGCCGCCCTTTATCCAGCGCAGGCGCGGGCGCAACCATTCATGCTCGAAGAGATCCACCTCCGGCTTCTGCTGCTTTCCGCTCGCCACATCAAAGACGCTCAGTTCACAGGTCGTAAACCTGTCGCCCGGCAAAGCATACGGCCGGCTCGTCATTTTTGCGCGGCCCCCATCCGGCGGTGACGATTGGATCAGGTAAACTTCCTTCCGCTCGGCCCGTTCGATGCGAAAGGCGACCAGCGTCTTCGAGTCCGGTGCCCAGGAAAAGAGCCCGTAGCTCTGCTCTTCGCTTCCGTCCGTGCTAAGCTGGATCTCCTCAGCCTCATCCGTGGCCCGCCTGATGAAGACGTTGTGATCCCTGGTAAACGCAACCCACCTGCCATCGGGAGAGTGGTCGCGGCCGGATGCTCGGCCTTGGCTGCGGTTTGCACGTCCGCGGCGGCCCCGTCCGCCAGGTCCGGGACCGTCCTCCCGGCTTCCCGATTCAGGAAAGACGATGTCGCTATCCGTCTTCGAACATTGGTAAGAACTCAAATCGCAACGCCACACAGTCTCGCCAACCCGGAATGCCACCGCCCCTCCCTTGTCCACGAAAGCAATGGTCTTGAAGGGAAGCTCCTCCGCCGTGAATTCCGACTCCGCTGCCGTTGACAATGCTTTCGCCAGTCTTTCATGGTCGAAAGCCGGCCCGCGTGTCCCACGTTCGGCATCGATGACGACAAACTCCTTCGCATCGTTTCGCAGGTCATTGCGATACCAAAAGCGCGTGTTGTTCGCGAACCAATGCGGAGTGACGCGGTCTTTGAAAACCCGACGCGAACTCGCGTCCTGCCGGGAGACTTGCGGCGACTCGGGGAAGCTTTTCACGGCGTCTGCCGCCGGTTGCTCGCCGTGAATCCGTCGGGGTTGATCGGCTCGGGTTGGGTCGCAACATGCCAACGCCAGAATGACCAGAAGCGCAGAAAACGCCCCTCTCTCGAACAAAATCATCATCGTTTTACCTTTCTATCAGTATCTGCCAAAGCGTTGTTGCCACGACAACGTTTCAGCGCTGCCACGTTGTGTTGCCCGAGT
>CAZCUL010000510.1:0-3486 GCA_964501475.1 uncultured Verrucomicrobiota bacterium
TTGCTGGAAATCACCGAGCCCAACCTGTCGCGCTCAGTGCAGTGGCTCAACGTCAGTTACTCGGTCTGGTTCAATCGCCGCCACGGACGAAGCGGCCACTTGTTGCAGGGGCGCTTCAAATCGGTGGTGGTGGAGCGTGAAAGCTGGGGCTTGGAAGTCAGTCGTTACATTCATCTCAACCCCGTTCGCCTGCGACGGCAGGGCCAGGGCCAGAGCGATGTGCAGCGCAGCCGCGCGGTGGGAATCGGATGAACCTCGAGGCGGTGCGCCGACGGTTGGCCACCTTGCGGCGTTTTCCGCAACGGCTGCAGAAGGATCGAAACCTGGCGGGATTGCTGCAACGTGCCACGAATGAAATCGATAATGAATAGATCCGACCCCACTTCGCGACGGAATCATTCACGTCTTTGGCGTGATTAGTTGTCGGCACACGACAATTGAGCCCGGTCCACAGGTTGTTTCATTGGTTGGCTCCCTTCAGTGCAGCGGCTTGAAGCGCCCCGTCATCCTTGTTGAGCAACAGGGCTTCCAAACGCGCCAGGCGGTCGCTCGTCGCCCGCAGCGATTTCAAATCGCTCTCCAGTCGCCCAATCTGCTCTTGTTGGGCTTTGACGGTCGCGAGCGAGGCCGCGCCACGACTGTCCCGCACGAAACTCTCCCACAAGACCGAGATCCGCGTCCGTTTCGTCCCGTTCGCACCGGCGGACACGGCGGACCACTTCACGCCTTCCCCCGCGCGGGCGCAGATGTAGCCCACCGGGAACTGGTCGGGATTATCCTTCATCGCACAGCCCGCGACCGGCGAGGAGATCAGAAAGTCTCCCGGACGAAGATCGCCGGCGACGTTCTCGGTCACCCACAGTTCGCCGTTGCCCACCGACATGATCTGGTGCTGATCGGTGGCTGCGGACGCTTCGCCGGTGGGATGCGGAGCGAGATACGCCCCCAAACACGCGGGGTCGTTGGCCTGGCTCGTCGGCGCGACGCCATAGACAATTTCGCCCTCGTTCCTCGGTCGGCGGTTGTCGCCCGTCAACCTTACCAGCGTGCCTCGTTCGACTCGTTGGGGCATCCAGCCGTAGTGTGAACCACTGAAGGCATTGTAACTGATCACGCCACCAGTGACGGTGATTTCGCCTATCGTTATGGCGTCACGCCGGAATCGGATCAAATTACCGTCCGAGCCGATCCGGTTGACCACGACGACTCCTTGGACCCCATTGCCGTCGCCTCCGACGTTCAGATTCCCTTGCGGGCTATCGTCCCCAAAATTGACGTCGCCGTTCGTATCAATAAGCATACGGCCGCCCGATGCCCCAACGGTGAAATCCACCAATTGCAAGGAACCGCTGTCCAGCGCGTGCCATTCCCAGCCGTGACCGTTGGCGGTGGTATTAGTGAGCAGGATAGCCGCCGCATTGGCGCTATTATAAAGTCCAGAGCCGGCTACGCTCAGTTTCAGGGCCGGACTGGCCGTACCGATGCCTACGTTGCCTGATACATACAGCCCGTTCGCAGGCGGTGTATCATTGTTTATGCCGATCGTCGTCCCACCATTGATGGCGACCGTCAGTTTCGAATTGGCGTCGACTCGCACCCGTAAGGACGGGCTGACGCCGTCTCCATCGACTTGAAGCCGTGAATTGGGAGATATCGTCCCGATGCCGACGTCGCCGCTGAAATGATTCTCGCCGGAGAAAGTCTGCGGGTTGCGATTCAGCAAAGCCACATTGGCGGAGAGCCGTGCATCGAGCAGCGTGCCGCTGTCCATCTTCGCGGCGCTTAGGTTCGGAATGTGCGCGGTATTGAATATCCCGCTGGTGATCTTGGACGCGTTCAAGCTCGGAATCTGCGCTGTGTTGAGGGTACCGCTGACTTGACCCGCGGGCACATTCACACTGCCTGAAAGGTTGTTCGCGGTAAGCGCGGTAATCGCATACGGCGTGGAGGTAATCCGCTGGCGCGGGAGTAACATTCCAAAGCTGGCCGCCGCATCGTTGGTACGGGCGGCGATCTCCAGCCAGCGGTTTAAGCCGTTGAACTGGTCGATGCCAAAGTCCAGGGTGACGGTGAACAAACCATTATTCACCGCTACATCCGTGACGGCGAGGGGCCCGGCAACCGAACTTCCGCCGGTAAGCATGTCGAACAGTGTGAATTGGAAGTCGTACGTGCCATTGGCCGGCGCGCCGTTATCCGTGAGTTGGCCCTGGTAAGTGAACAAGCTGGTCTGGGCAAAGACCGCCGGGTTGAGGGTTAAGAGAGCTATCAGGACCGCGCAGGCCGCGAAGCGGCGCCGGGTGATAGCCACGAGTTGTTGCAGGAGTGTTTTCATACTTTTGCTTTTGGTTTGAGTTTTGGTTTATGGTTTGACGAGTCGGTAAAAGCGGTTGCCCACTGGAATCACGAGGATGGACTTGGTCGTTAAGTTGTCGGACACGGGCTCCATTGGGGCGACCCAGTTGGCGGTGTTCAGGTCGTTGTTCTGTTGCAGGTCGAAGCCAGTCGAGGGCCAGGAAACCCTCACCGTGCTCATGTCGATGCGTGTGATGGTCAGCAACGGCGCGCCGGGCGTTTGAATGGCGGTGATGGTCCAAAAGCCGCCTTTGAGCGTGAAGTTCGCGTTGCTCATCGAGCCGGTGTCGAGTTGGCCGATGGTGCCACGAACGGTGAAGGTGCTGTTGCTGCTCGCGCCCCCGCCGCCGTCCAAGGTGAACCAACCGACGCGCAGCGGGATGACATTCAGCGTGGCCCCTCCACTGGTCACCGAGTCGTTGCCGTCCGACACGACCACAGTGTAACTGCCTGCGTCGGCGAGTTGCGCGTTGGTGCGCGTATGGCAATTGCCGGTCGCTCCGGCGATGTTCGTGCCGTTGAACCGCCACTGGTAACTCAACGGTCCCATGCCGACGGCCGTGACGCAAAACGTCGCGTTGCTGCCCACGTTGACGGCCAGACTTTGCGGGGCTTCGGTGATGAACAGCGTCGTCCCCGTCCCGGTCAACGCCAGGTCAAAACTCATGTCGGAGCTGTCGGGGGCGACCTGATGAATCTCCACGGCGAGGACATTCGCACCATCGACCAACAAGGCGGCTGGGATTCCGGAGTCTGCGATGCTGTTTTCTTCCGGTCCCAGCGCCCGGGTGCTGTGCTGGATGTCCGGGGTGCCAGGAGTGCCGGGCATGTTCACCCGCAAAACCTCCACGCCGTTCAGGTAGGCCACCGCACCGTCGTCATAGAGCAGGCGGAGTTGCAGGCTCGTGAAAGCGGAGGCGTTCGGGACAGTAAAAGCATGTCGGAAATAGGTCGTGATGTATTTATTTTGCGGGTCGGGACCGAACCCGACAACAGTCGCTTCGTCGCCTTCACCGGCTAGCCCGCCGTAGCCCAATTGCGCCGGACCGGAAACCCATGCGGAATCATCGAATCCGCGCTCTCTCCAGGCACTATGTGGATCCGTTCCCGTAACAAGGTAACGCCAGGTCG